>CABTAV010000089.1:0-7101 GCA_902482895.1 uncultured Streptococcus sp.
ATCTAACAAGTGGATTTTATATTTTAACCCTCAAAGGCTTTCTTGCGCTTTTATGCGAGGAGCTTTTCTGTTTAAGCTTTATCAATAAAACATGCTATAATAGTTGCAGAAAGGTTGGTATTTATGGCTAGGATATTGGTTATTGAAGACAATAGTGACATTCAAGAGATTTTACGAGCACTTCTTACTGAGGAGCATGAGGTGGTTCAAGCCTTTTCTGGTACAGAAGGAATCATGCGTTTTGACCAAGGTGGGATTGACCTCGTTTTGCTAGATATCATGCTTCCTGGGAAAAATGGTGATCAGGTTTTAAAAGCCATCAGGAAACAAAGCCAAACTCCAGTCATTATGCTAACGGCTTTGAGCGATAAGAAGCTAATCAGTCAATACCTCTTAGACGGTGCCAATGATTACATAGTCAAGCCTTTTGATTTGGACGAAGTCTTTGCCAGAGTTACTGTTCAATTACGTCAAAGCGTAGAAAAACAGCCTATGGAAATAGAAAAAACTGAAAATCTGCCACAAAAATTGAAAAATATCCAGTTTGATGCCGAAAGTTTTGAAATCAAAAATAGTCAGGAAACGATTCGTCTTGCTAAGAAAGAATGCTTGATTCTCCAAACTCTCCTTAAACACCCTAAGAAAATTTTTACCAAGGAAGAACTTTATGAATTTGTCTGGGAGGAGAACTACCTACCTGGAGATAACACTCTCAATACGCATTTGAGTAATCTTCGTAAAAAATTAAACCAGCTTGACCCAAATCAAGAATATATTGAAACCATTTGGGGAGTTGGGGTAAGATTAAAAGGAGATAAGCAATGACCTACATGATAATTTTTGTTCTACTGGTACTCCTAATTATTTTATCGATTCTATTAATTCGCTACCATCTAGCACTTAAAAACCTGAGTCAACAGATTGAAGACAAGATTCTCACGGGTAGTATGAAAAGAGTCGGAGTCAGCATTTTTTCCAAACATTTTTTACAACTCTACCAGCAGATTGAGAATTTATTTCAAGAAGTGGAACAATCTCGATTGGTTATGAAAAGGGAAAAGCAGACTCTGGATATGGCCATCAGCAATATCGCTCATGATATTCGGACGCCTCTGACTATCGCTTCAGGTTACACCCAACAATTGATAAAGTCTCCTGAAGACAAAGCAGAAACCTTACAAAAAATAGCCCAGCATCTTGATTTAGTTTCCAAACGTTTGGAGGCTCTCCTAGAATATCGTCGTTTGATGGAAGGAGCTGTCAAACCGAAACTGGAAGAAATAGATCTCTCAACTTTTATCACCAAAAAGACTTTGGCTTATTATGATGTTTTTCAGGCAGCAAATATCACGCTTGATTTTAAGGTTGAAGATGATTTAAAAATGAGGACTGATGAAAACTTGCTGGATCGGATTTTACAAAATTTGCTTGGAAATGTCCTCAAGCATGGCAAGGAGGAAGCGCGGCTATCTTTTAGGAAGGAAAAGGGACAGCTTGTCTTAGAGATTGCAAACCTTGTCAAACAGCCCATCAAAAGAATAGAAAAGCTCAGCAACCGTTTTTATTCTGAAAATCTATCAGATACTGAAGAATCCTCTGGTTTAGGACTTTATATCACTGAGGAATTATGCCATCTTCTCGGTGCAGAGATGAAACTAAGCACAGATGGACAGTGGTTATCAGTTTTTATTTACTTTTAACAAAAGAAACCTCCTCTGTAGCTAGAGGAGATCATTTTTTTATAGACTTTTCTTTTTGAAAACTGCCAGTCCACTTAGATTAAAGATTACAATAACAACTAAAGTAACTATAAGGGTATAGAAAATGGATTCACTATTAGCAGTCATAGCATAGGAAAAATGCAAGGACAAATATGGTAAAAATTTGATATTTGGAAAAATGATCATTGGCATAGAAAGGATGATAGAGCTAATCAGATAACCAATAAATACGGCAAGATAAGAATGAGTCAGGTAGAGAATAAAGGAAATAATGGAAAGCCAAGCGAGTAGGCATAGAAATTGAAGGAAAATCATTAAGAGGAGATTGGCAATAAAACCATCAGGCATCGTACCAAGTCCGTTCAGTAGAGTTGAGGGAACAAAAGCAATCACAAGGCTGGCGATGAGTTGCAAGAGAGCGATGCTTGCTAGTACAAAGGATTTAGCGAAGAAAAACTCTGTACGAGAAACGCCAACTGTCAAACTATTTTTATAAAGCTTGCCGATTAGATCGACCCCAAGAACTAAACATGTTAGAATAATGCAGAGAAAAACAAGGTTTGAATCATTGCTAGACGCATTGATAAGAGCTTGAATACCGTCCCAACCATGGGTTGGAATTTCTGGTTCTTCTGTCTGGATTGCCATCAGATGGCCAGTAGCCCCGATAGTGGCACCCAGTAGCAAGAGGACAAAGAGAATGAATTCTGTAATCCAGAATCCTTTGGAGCGGAAAAGACGGTAAAAGTCTGCTTGAATGGTATGTATCATGATTTTCCTCCTATTGGACCAATTGAGTGAAGTATTCTTCTAGGTTTTGACGGGCATAGTAAATCTCGTCAATGGCAACATCTGCCAAGATTAATTCCTTAAGAATCTGTTTGACATCTTGTTCCTGACCAAAGATGTGAATTTCATTTTCTGGATTAACAACCTTGAACTGGAGCTGGATTTGTTCTTTTAATACTTGACAAGCTTTCTCTTGGTCAGCTGTCTTAAGGACAATATAATCCTCACTTAGTGTTTCAAATTCAGCTTTGCTGATTTCACGGATAATCTTGCCTTGATCTAAAATACCAAAGCGATTTGCTACGAGATAGAGTTCTGACAAGATATGGCTAGAGATGAGAATGGTGATTCCTTTTTCTTGATTGAGGCGTTGAATCATCAGACGAAATTCTTTGATACCAATTGGGTCGAGACCGTTGATAGGTTCATCTAAAATAAGGAAGTCTGGTTTGGATAGGAGGGCAATGGCGATACCAAGTCTTTGTTTCATTCCTAGCGAGAAATCACGAAAGACTTTCTTACCTGTATCTGGCAAACCTACATAATCCAGGGTTTCTCGAATGACTTGATCAGCATTTGGAATATGACGAATCATACAGTAATATTTCAGATTTTGATAAGCTGTTAAGTGATTATGAGCTACGGGTGATTCTATCACTGAACCTACTCGAGATAGAGCCTTGGTCCACTCATTTTCCGTTTGGCTAGAGAAGAGGGAAACAGTCCCTTTATCCGCAAACAGTAGTTGCGTAATAATTTTTATTAAGGTGGTCTTCCCAGCTCCGTTCTTTCCGATAAGTCCATAAATATCTCCCTCTCTTATCGTTAGATGAAGATCCTGAAGGATAGCTTGTTTGTCAAAGTTTTTGGACAATCCATGAATGTCAAGTACTGTTTTCATGATTCTCTCCTTTTGATTTATTTTGATAACTTTAGTATAAAGCATAGAAATCAAAGAAAGCTCAAGCATTTCTAAAGAGTTTCTAAAGTTTTAGGCATGCTTAAATATCAAAACCCAGTTGACACGAACTGGGCTTCTTAATTATAAAATATATTTCTCAATAGCACGCGCAACGCCGTCTTCTTCGTTGCTTGCTGTAACGGCATCCGCAAGAGATTTGACATAATCGCTGGCATTTCCCATTGCAATGCCAAGTCCTGCAAACTGGAGCATTTCGATATCATTATTAGCATCGCCCATGGCCATAATTTCTGAGGAATCAATCTTCAAAATCTCAGCTAGTCGTGAAAGAGCAGTAGCCTTTGTCGTTCCAAGTGGCATAGCTTCATAAATGACAGGCTGCGAACGAACTCCACTAAAACGTTGGCAAAGCTCTTCAGAAAAACGCTCTTCAAAATCATCTGTTTGCTCTTTTGTACCCAAAAACATACCTTGGAACATACGGTACTTGCCACTAGTCGCTTCCTCAAGGGAAATTTCAGTCAGGTCTGAAAAGACCAGCTTGGCATCATTTTGAACAATTTCATTAGGCTTGCCACCGAGGACAAAATAATGTTCCTCATCAAAAAGAGTCAACTGAACATCACTTTTTTCAGCTAGGTCATAGAGGTATTCAATGTCAGATGGACTGAGTTCTTGCCAATCAACCAGACTCCAATCACTGGTCTGGTGAGTTGAGCAACCGTTGTTAACAATGACATATTCGTTCTGGAGGTCAAGCCCCAGTTTTTTGTAGTAGGGGAGGACACCGAAAAGGGGGCGCCCCGTACAGAGAACCAGTTTGACACCTTTTTCAATAGCTTGGTGAATAGCAGTAATGTGAGCTTGTGGGATTTCCTTGGCTTCATTGAGGAGTGTTCCGTCCATATCCAAGGCTAGTAGTTTAATCATAAGACTTCCTTCTTTATCTTTTGGTATTATTATAGCATATTTTGGAGAAAGGAGGAGTAATCTTCGGGCTAATCATGGTATAATAAAAGGTAATGAAAAATTCCAACGAGGCTGAGATGAAATTACTTTATACTGATATTCGGACTTCTTTGACTGAAATTCTAACCAGAGAGGCGGAGGAGCTAGTTGCTGTGGGCAAGCGGGTCTTCTACATCGCTCCCAACTCTCTTTCTTTTGAAAAGGAACGTGCCGTGCTGAAATGCTTGTCCCAGCAGGCTTCTTTTGCGATTACTGTCACGCGCTTTGCGCAGATGGCTCGTTATCTGATTTTAAATGATTTGCCTGCCAAGACTAGTCTAGATGACATCGGTCTTGGGATGGCCTTTTACAAATGCCTGGCCGAACTTGATCCTAAGGATTTACGTGTTTATGGAGCTATCAAGCAGGATCCCCAATTTATCCAGCAGTTGATTGAGCTTTACCACGAGATGACCAAAGCTCAGATGAGTTTTTTGGACTTGGAGAGTTTGACGGATGAGGACAAGAGGGCCGATTTACTCTTGATTTTTGAGAAGGTAACGGCCTATCTAAATCAAGGACAATTAGCTCAGGGAAGTCAGTTATCCCACTTGATTGAGGCTATTGAGAATGACAATGTAAGTAGTGATTTTAGTCAGATTGCCTTAGTCATTGATGGATTTACTCGTTTCTCTGCTGAGGAAGAGCGAATTGTGGACTTACTTCACGGCAAGGGTGTTGAGATTGTCATTGGGGCTTATGCTAGTAAGAAAGCTTATACCAGTCCATTCGCTGAAGGCAATCTCTATCAAGCCAGTGTGGAGTTTCTCCATCATCTAGCCTCTAAATACCAAACGCCTGCTCAAGACCGTTCTCAGATTCATGAGAAGATGGATAGTTTTGACAAGGCCTCTCGTTTGCTGGAGTCTTCTTATGACTTTTCAGAATTAACATTGGATGTCGATGAGAATGATCGTGAACACTTACAAATCTGGTCTTGTTTGACACAAAAGGAGGAGTTGGAGCTAGTAGCCCGCAGCATTCGTCAGAAATTGCATACCAATCCAGACCTGAGCTACAAGCATTTTCGTATTCTCTTGGGGGATGTAGCTTCTTACCAGTTATCGCTGAAAACCATTTTTGACCAGTATCAGATTCCTTTTTATCTTGGTAGAAGCGAATCCATGGCGCACCACCCTTTGACACAGTTTGTCGAGTCTATTTTAGCTTTGAAACGCTATCGTTTCCGTCAGGAGGATTTGATTAACCTTCTCAGAACTGGTTTGTATACCGACCTTAGTCAGGCTGATATTGACGCATTTGAGCAATATATCCGTTATCTTGGTATCAATGGCTTGCCAGCCTTTCAGCAAACCTTCACCAAATCCTACCATGGAAAATTTGATTTAGAGCGTTTAAATACTCTTCGTCTGCGTATTTTAACACCTCTTGAAACCCTCTTTGCTAGCCGAAAACAAAAGTCTGAAAATTTCTTGCAAAAGTGGAACTCTTTTCTAAAAGAAGGAGCTGTGACCAAGCAGTTACAAGATTTGACAGCCACTATGGAAGCTATAGAACAGGAAAGACAAGCCGAAGTTTGGAAGGCTTTCTGTCATGTTTTAGAACAATTTGCGACTGTTTTTGCTGGTTCGCATGTTAATCTAGAGGACTTTCTAGCCTTGCTCCATTCTGGAATGAGCCTATCTCAATACCGTACTATTCCAGCAACAGTGGACACTGTCTTGGTGCAGAGTTACGATTTGATTGCTCCTCTGACTGCTGACTTTGTCTACGCCATTGGGCTGACTCAGGATAATTTACCAAAAATTGCTCAAAACACCAGTCTTTTGACAGACGAAGAAAGACAAAATTTAAACCAAACGACTGATGAGGGAGCGCAATTGCTGATTGCCAGCAGTGAAAACCTCAAGAAAAATCGCTATACAATGCTTTCCTTGATCAATTCTGCTCGTAAAGAGTTAATCTTGTCAGCTCCAAGCCTCTTTAATGAAAGTGAAAGCAAGGAATCAGCTTATCTTCAAGAGCTAGTCCATTTTGGATTTAGGCGAAAAGAGAAGAGAATGAATCACAAAGGGCTGTCTAAGGAAGATATGGGGTCATATCACAGTCTTTTGTCCAGTCTGGTTGCCTATCACCAGCAGGGCGAGATGAGTGAGACTGAGCAAGATTTGACCTTTGTCAAAGTTCTGGCGCGTGTCATGGGTAAAAAACTAGACCAGCAAGGTCTGGAAAATCCTGCCCTTCCAACCAGTCCAAGCAGTAAGCAGTTGACTAAGGATACCTTGCAGGCTCTCTATCCAGCTGACAAGGAATTTTACCTGTCTACGTCTGGTTTAACAGAGTTTTACCGTAACCAATACAGTTATTTCCTCCGTTATGTTCTAGGCTTACAGGAAGAATTGCGTCTGCGTCCAGATGCTCGTAGTCATGGGAATTTCTTACACCGCATTTTTGAACGCGCCTTGCAGTTGCCTGACGAAGATTCCTTTGACAAACGTCTAGAACAAGCTATCCACGAAACCAGTCAGGAACGGGAATTTGAAGCTATATATCAAGAAAGCTTGGAAGCCCAGTTTACCAAGGAAGTTCTGCTTGATGTGGCACGGACGACTGGCCATATTCTCCGACACAATCCAGTCATCGAAACCATCAAAGAGGAAGCGAATTTTGGCGGCAAAGAACAAGCCTTTATTCAATTGG
>CABTAV010000090.1:0-7064 GCA_902482895.1 uncultured Streptococcus sp.
GACGTGGAACCCACTTTTGTCCTCAGTGCCAAAGGAGGAATTGATGGGAAAAATCATTGGAATCACAGGAGGAATTGCCTCTGGTAAGTCAACTGTGACAAATTTTCTAAGAAAGCAAGGCTTGCAAGTAGTGGATGCCGACGCAGTCGTCCATCAACTTCAGAAACCTGGTGGTCGTCTGTTTCAGGCTCTAGTCCAGCATTTTGGCCAAGAAATCATTCTAGAAAGTGGAGAACTCAATCGTCCTCTTCTAGCTAGTCTTATCTTTTCAAATCCTGATGAGCGAGAATGGTCTAAGCAAATTCAAGGGGAGATTATCCGTGAGGAACTAGCTACATTAAGAGACCAGTTGGCTCAGACAGAAGAGATTTTTTTCATGGATATTCCCCTGCTTTTTGAGCAAGACTATAGTTCTTGGTTTGATGAGACATGGTTGGTCTATGTGGGCAGGGATGTCCAAGTGAAACGCTTAATGAAAAGAGATCGGTTATCCAAGGATGGAGCAGAGTCTCGTCTGGCAGCCCAGTGGCTCTTAGAAAAAAAGAAAGATTTGGCCAGTTATGTTCTAGATAACAATGGCAATCAGGAACAGCTTCTCACTCAGGTGGTTTCCCTGTTTGAGGGAGGTCAGCAAGATGACAGAGATTAACTGGAAGGATAATCTGCGCATTGCCTGGTTTGGTAATTTTCTGACAGGAGCCAGTATTTCTTTGGTTGTGCCCTTTATGCCTATCTTTGTGGAAAATCTAGGTGTAGGGAGTGAGCAAGTCGCTTTTTATGCAGGCTTAGCTATTTCTGTCTCTGCTATTTCTGCGGCGCTCTTTTCTCCTATCTGGGGTATCCTTGCTGATAAATACGGTCGAAAACCCATGATGATTCGAGCCGGCATGGCCATGACCATTACTATGGGAGGCTTGGCTTTTGTGCCAAATATTTATTGGTTAATCTTTCTGCGTTTGCTAAATGGTGTATTTGCAGGTTTTGTTCCTAATGCCACAGCCTTGATAGCCAGTCAGGTTCCCAAGGAAAAATCAGGCTCTGCTCTTGGTACTTTGTCTACAGGCGTAGTTGCGGGTACTTTAACTGGTCCCTTTATCGGGGGATTTATTGCAGAATTATTTGGCATTCGTACGGTTTTCTTACTGGTTGGTAGTTTTCTATTTTTAGCTGCTGTTTTGACTATTTGCTTTATCAAGGAAGATTTTCAACCAGTAGCCAAGGAAAAGGCCATTCCAACAAAGGAATTGTTTACATCAGTTAAATATCCCTATCTCTTGGTCAACCTCTTTTTGACCAGTTTTGTCATCCAATTTTCAGCCCAATCAATCGGCCCTATCTTAGCTCTGTATGTACGCGACTTAGGCCAGACAGAGAATCTTCTTTTTGTATCTGGTTTGATTGTATCCAGTATGGGCTTTTCCAGTATGATGAGCGCAGGAGTCATGGGAAAGCTAGGTGACAAGGTGGGCAACCATCGCCTCTTGGTTGTAGCCCAGTTTTATTCAGTTATCATCTATCTCCTCTGTGCCAATGCTTCTAGCCCCCTTCAACTAGGACTTTATCGTTTCCTCTTTGGATTGGGAACCGGTGCCTTGATTCCCGGAGTTAATGCCCTTCTCAGCAAGATGACCCCCAAAGCTGGTATTTCGAGGGTCTTTGCCTTTAATCAGGTATTCTTTTATCTGGGAGGTGTCGTTGGGCCTATGGCAGGTTCTGCAGTAGCAGGACAATTTGGCTACCATGCAGTCTTTTATGCGACAAGCCTTTGTGTTGCCTTTAGTTGTCTCTTTAACCTTCTTCAATTTCGAACATTATTAAAAGTAAAGGAAATCTAGTGCGAGTAAAAATTAATCTCAAATGCTCCTCTTGTGGCAGTATCAATTACCTAACCAGTAAAAATTCAAAAACCCATCCAGACAAGATTGAGGTTTTAAAGTATTGTCCAAAGGAAAGAAAAGTAACCCTACATCTTGAATCTAAGTAGATTTTATGGTAAAATAATAAGGATTTTAAGGAGTTTGATATGTATAACCTATTATTAACCATTTTATTAGTATTATCTGTTGTGATTGTGATTGCGATTTTCATGCAACCAACTAAAAACCAATCCAGCAATGTATTTGATGCCAGCTCAGGTGATTTGTTTGAACGCAGTAAAGCACGCGGTTTTGAAGCTGTAATGCAGCGTTTGACAGGGATTTTAGTCTTTTTCTGGCTAGCCATTGCCTTAGCATTGACGGTATTATCAAGTAGATAAGAAAATAATGGGCAGGACTAGGTCTTTGCCTCTTTTTATTTTTAAAAGATATGTTAGAAGGTTTTACAGTAAAAGAAAATAAAAAATCTAGAAAGAAAATATGAAAGATAGAATAAAAGAATATTTACAAGACAAGGGAAAGATGACTGTCAATGACTTGGCTCAGGCTTTGGGAAAAGACGGGTCCAAGGATTTTCGTGAGTTGATTAAAACCTTGTCCCTAATGGAAAGAAAGCACCAGATTCGCTTTGAAGAAGATGGCAGTCTGACATTAGAAATTAAGAAAAAACATGAGATTACTCTAAAGGGGATTTTTCATGCCCATAAAAATGGCTTTGGCTTTGTCAGTCTGGAAGGCGAGGAGGACGACCTTTTTGTAGGAAAAAACGATGTCAACTATGCTATTGATGGTGATACCGTCGAGGTAGTGATTAAGAAAGTCGCTGACCGCAATAAGGGAACAGCAGCGGAAGCCAAAATTATTGATATCCTAGAACATAGTTTGACAACCGTTGTCGGTCAAATCGTTCTAGATCAGGAAAAGCCTAAGTATGCCGGCTATATTCGTTCGAAAAATCAGAAAATCAGTCAACCGATTTACGTTAAGAAACCAGCCCTAAAACTAGAGGGAACCGAAGTTCTCAAGGTCTTTATCGATAAATACCCAAGCAAGAAACATGATTTCTTTGTCGCGAGTGTTCTCGATGTGGTGGGACACTCAACAGATGTGGGAATTGATGTTCTTGAGGTTTTGGAGTCTATGGACCTTGTCTCTGAGTTTCCAGAAGCTGTTGTCAAGGAAGCAGAAAGTGTGCCTGATGCTCCGTCTCAAAAGGATATGGAAGGCCGTCTGGACTTGAGAGATGAGATTACCTTCACCATTGATGGCGCGGATGCCAAGGACTTGGACGATGCGGTGCATATTAAGGCCTTGAAAAATGGAAATCTGGAGCTTGGTGTTCATATAGCAGATGTTTCCTACTATGTGACTGAGGGTTCTGCCCTTGACAAGGAAGCCCTTAACCGCGCGACTTCTGTCTATGTGACAGACCGAGTGGTGCCAATGCTTCCAGAACGACTGTCAAATGGTATCTGTTCCCTCAATCCTCAAGTTGACCGTCTGACCCAGTCAGCTATCATGGAGATTGATAAACATGGTCATGTGGTTAATTACACCATTACACAAACAGTTATCAAGACAAGCTTCCGTATGACTTATAGTGATGTCAATGATATCCTAGCAGGTGACGAGGAGAAGAAACAAGAATATAAGAAAATTGTTCCAAGTCTTGAACTTATGGCTAAGCTCCATGAAACTCTAGAAAACATGCGTGTGAAACGTGGAGCCCTCAATTTCGATACCAACGAAGCGAAGATTTTAGTGGATAAACAGGGTAAGCCTGTTGATATCGTTCTTCGTCAGCGTGGTGTTGCCGAGCGCATGATTGAGTCCTTTATGTTGATGGCTAATGAAACAGTTGCTGAGCACTTTAGCAAGTTGGATTTTCCTTTTATCTATCGAATTCACGAGGAGCCTAAGGCTGAAAAGGTTCAGAAGTTTATTGATTATGCTTCAAGCTTTGGTTTGCGCATTTATGGGACTGCCAGTGAGATCAGCCAGGAGGCCCTCCAAGACATCATGCGTACTGTTGAGGGAGAGCCCTATGCAGATGTCTTGTCCATGATGCTTCTTCGTTCCATGCAACAGGCTCGCTATTCGGAGCACAATCACGGCCACTATGGATTAGCGGCTGACTATTACACTCACTTTACCAGTCCCATTCGTCGCTATCCAGACCTTCTTGTTCACCGTATGATTCGGGATTACGGCTCTTCTAAGGAAATGGCAGAGCATTTTGAACAAGTGATTCCAGAGATTGCGACCCAGTCTTCCAACCGTGAGCGTCGTGCTATCGAGGCTGAGCGTGAAGTCGAATCCATGAAAAAGGCTGAGTACATGGAAGAATACGTGGGTGAAGAGTACGATGCGGTTGTGTCCAGCATTGTCAAATTTGGTCTCTTTGTCGAATTGCCAAACACAGTGGAAGGCTTGATTCACATCACCAATTTGCCTGAATTTTATCATTTCAATGAGCGTGATTTGACTCTTCGTGGGGAGAAATCAGGAACAACCTTCCGTGTAGGGCAACAGATTCGTATCCGAGTTGAAAGAGCTGACAAGATGACGGGTGAAATTGACTTCTCATATATCCCAAGTGAGTTTGATGTGATTGAAAAAGGCTTAAAACAGTCTAATCGCAGTGACAAAGGGCGTGGTTCAAGTCGTCGTTCAGATAAGAAGGAAGATAAGAGAAAATCAGGACGCTCAAATGAGAAGCGCAAGCATTCACAAAAAGACAAGAAGAAAAAAGGAAAGAAACCTTTTTATAAGGAAGTAGCTAAGAAAGGAGCCAAGCATGGCAAAGGGCGAGGGAAAGGTCGTCGCACAAAATAAAAAGGCGCGCCACGACTATACAATCGTAGATACGCTAGAGGCAGGGATGGTCCTGACTGGAACTGAAATCAAGAGTGTACGAGCAGCTCGAATCAATCTCAAGGATGGCTTTGCCCAAGTAAAAAATGGAGAAGTCTGGCTGAGCAATGTTCATATCGCTCCTTACGAAGAGGGCAATATCTGGAACCAAGAACCAGAACGTCGTCGAAAACTCTTACTCCATAAAAAGCAAATTCAAAAATTGGAACAAGAGACTAAAGGAACAGGAATGACCCTGGTTCCCCTTAAAGTCTATATCAAAGATGGCTATGCCAAGCTCCTTTTAGGCCTAGCTAAAGGGAAGCATGACTACGATAAACGGGAGTCTATCAAACGACGTGAGCAAAACCGCGACATCGCGCGTGTTATGAAAGCTGTTAATCAGCGATAAAAAGAGGAATGAAGATGGAAAAACTAGTTGCCTATAAACGCATGCCTTTGTGGACTAAAGAAACCATGCCAGAGGCTGTTCAGCAAAAGCACAATACCAAGGTTGGGACTTGGGGCAAGATTACTGTTTTA
This sequence comes from uncultured Streptococcus sp., assembly GCA_902482895.1. Classification (GTDB taxonomy): domain Bacteria; phylum Bacillota; class Bacilli; order Lactobacillales; family Streptococcaceae; genus Streptococcus. The sequence goes on from CABTAV010000090.1 coordinate 5,274, forward strand.
AAAGGAACTCTCAAGTTTATTGAATTGACAGAGGATGGTGAGGTTCTAGCTGAACACCTATTTGAAGCAGGGGCTGACAATCCAATGGCGCAACCACAAGCCTGGCACCGAGTGGAGGCTGTAACAGACGATGTAGAATGGTACTTGGAATTTTATTGTAAACCTGAGGATTATTTTCCTAAGAAATACAATACCAATCCTGTTCATTCAGAGGTCCTAGAGGCAATGCAGACAGTAAAACCAGGGAAAGCCTTGGATTTGGGCTGTGGTCAGGGCCGTAACTCTCTCTTTCTTGCACAGAATGGTTTTGATGTGACAGCTGTAGATCAAAATGAACTGGCCCTTGAAATCTTGCAAAGTATTGTGGAGCAGGAAGATTTGGACATGCCTGTTGGTCTCTACGATATCAATTCAGCCAGTATTGGGAAAGAATATGATTTTATCGTTTCAACAGTTGTTCTCATGTTTCTACAAGCGGACCGCATTCCAGCTATTATTCAAAATATGCAGGAGAAAACCAGTGTTGGTGGTTACAATCTTATCGTTTGTGCTATGGACACGGAGGATTATCCTTGCTCAGTGAACTTCCCATTCACATTGAAAGAAGGGGAATTGGCAGATTATTACAAGGATTGGGAGTTGGTCAAGTACAATGAAAATCCAGGTCATTTGCACCGTCGCGATGAAAATGGCAATCGTATTCAATTACGCTTTGCGACCATGCTAGCTAAGAAAATCAAATAAACATGAATGAAGATTAGGAAATTTCCTGATCTTTTTTCTTTTTTTACGAATAATATAGAAAAGGAGGGAATCATGTTTGTTGCGAGAGATACAAGGGGAGAATTGGTAAATGTGTTAGAGGATAAGCTTGAGAAGGAAGCATACACCTGCCCAGCTTGTGGAGGTCAGCTCCGTTTGCGGCAAGGACAAAGTGTCCGGACCCATTTTGCCCATAAATCCATAAAAGACTGTGATTATTCCTCTGAAAATGAAAGTCTAGAACACCTGGCAAATAAGGAAGTCCTCTATCACTGGTTGAAAAAAGAGGCAGAGGTGCAATTAGAATACCCGCTTCCAGAGCTTAAACAGATTGCGGATGTATTTGTAAATGGCAATCTAGTTCTAGAAGTTCAGTGTAGTCCCTTACCTCAAAAAGTTCTTAAAGAGCGTAGTGAGGGCTATCGTAGTCATGGGTACCAAGTACTGTGGTTGCTGGGTCAAAAACTGTGGCTCAAGGAGCGTTTGACTCGTCTGCAACAAGGTTTTCTCTATTTTAGTCAAAACATGGGCTTTTATGTTTGGGAATTGGACAAGGAAAAACAGCTTTTAAGACTCAAATACCTGATTCACCAGGATCTCCGAGGCAGACTCCATTATCAAATCAAGGAATTTCCCTATGGCCAAGATAGTCTACTGGAGATATTACGTCTTCCCTATAAGAAACAAAAAATATCTCATTTTACAGTTTCTGAGGATAAGGACATCTGTCGCTATATTCAGCAACAACTCTATTATCAAAATCCTATTTGGATGAAAGAACAAGCAGAAGCCTATCAAAAGGGGGAAAATCTCCTGACTTATGGGCTAAAAGAATGGTATCCACAAATTCGACCATTAGTAGGTGAGTTTTGCCAAATTGAGAAGGACTTAACCAGCTATTATCAGTATTTTCAAACCTATTACCAAGAAAATCCTCAAAATGATTGGCAAAAGCTTTATCCACCAGCCTTTTATCAGCAATATTTCTTGAAAAATATGGTAAAATAGAAAGGATGGAGGAATCTAATG
>CABTAV010000091.1:0-7059 GCA_902482895.1 uncultured Streptococcus sp.
ATGGATGAGATCAAGAGCTTCCGTCAATGGGGTTCAAAAACACCAGGTCACCCAGAATTTGGCCATACAGCAGGGATTGATGCTACAACAGGTCCTCTAGGACAAGGGATTTCAACTGCTACTGGTTTTGCCCAGGCAGAACGTTTCTTGGCAGCCAAATATAACCGTGAGGGCTACAATATCTTTGACCACTATACTTACGTTATCTGTGGAGACGGAGATTTGATGGAAGGTGTCTCAAGCGAGGCGGCTTCATACGCAGGTTTGCAAAAACTAGATAAGTTGGTTGTCCTTTATGATTCAAATGACATCAACTTGGATGGTGAGACAAAGGATTCCTTCACTGAGAGCGTTCGTGACCGTTACAATGCTTACGGTTGGCATACAGCCTTGGTTGAAGATGGAACAGACTTGGAAGCAATCCATGCTGCTATCGAAACAGCTAAAGCTTCAGGTAAGCCATCTTTGATTGAGGTGAAGACGGTTATTGGATACGGTTCTCCAAACAAACAGGGAACTAACGCTGTACACGGTGCTCCTCTTGGAGCAGATGAAACTGTAGCTACTCGTCAAGCTCTCGGTTGGGACTATGAACCATTTGAAATACCAGAACAAGTATATGCTGATTTCAAAGAATATGTTGCAGACCGTGGCGCATCAGCTTATGAAGCTTGGACAAAATTAGTTGCTGATTATAGAGAAGCTCACCCAGAATTGGCTGCAGAAGTAGAAGCCATCATCGACGGACGTGATCCAGTTGAATTGACTCCAGCAGATTTCCCAGCCTTAGAAAACGGCTTCTCTCAAGCAACTCGTAATTCAAGTCAGGATGCTTTGAACGTTGTGGCGGCTAAGTTGCCAACTTTCTTGGGTGGATCAGCTGACCTTGCTCACTCAAACATGACTTATATCAAAACTGACGGACTTCAAGACGATGACAATCGCTTGAACCGTAACATTCAGTTTGGTGTTCGTGAATTTGCCATGGGAACTATCTTGAACGGGATGGCCCTTCACGGTGGACTTCGTGTATACGGTGGAACTTTCTTCGTCTTCTCTGACTATTTGAAGGCAGCTGTCCGCTTGTCAGCCTTGCAAGGTCTTCCTGTGACTTATGTCTTTACTCACGATTCTATTGCGGTAGGGGAAGATGGCCCAACGCACGAACCAGTTGAGCACTTAGCAGGTCTTCGTGCCATGCCAAATCTGAATGTTTTCCGTCCAGCAGATGCGCGTGAAACGCAAGCAGCTTGGTACCTTGCAGTGACAAGCGAAAAAACACCAACTGTCCTTGTCTTGACACGTCAAAACTTGACTGTTGAAGAGGGAACAGACTTCGACAAGGTTGCAAAAGGTGCCTATGTTGTCTATGAAAATGCAGCAGACTTTGATACCATCTTGATTGCGACAGGTTCAGAGGTTAATCTTGCTGTTGCGGCGGCCAAAGAATTGGCTAGTCAAGGCGGAAAAGTCCGTGTAGTCAGCATGCCATCTACAGATGTCTTTGATAAACAAGATGCAGCTTACAAGGAAGAGATTCTTCCAAATGCAGTTCGCCGTCGTGTTGCAGTCGAAATGGGTGCAACTCAAAACTGGTACAAATACGTTGGTCTTGATGGTGCCGTTCTCGGTATTGATACCTTCGGAGCCTCTGCCCCAGCACCAAAAGTATTGGCAGAATATGGCTTTACTGTAGAAAATCTTGTAAAAGTTGTTCAAAACTTGAAATGATCCTAAAAATCAGGGCGCAAGCTCTGGTTTTTCTTACTAGAAAAGCAAGGTACAATCTTGTAAAAGTAGCTGAAATTTGATATAGTAGTCCTATGTAAAAGACAAAGGAGAAGAAAATGAATCCAAATTATACATTTTTTATTATGCTTGTAGCGATGTTGGGCTTGATGTTCTTTATGCAACGCTCTCAAAAGAAACAAGCACAAAAGCGTATGGAAAGCTTGAATAAATTACAAAAAGGCTATGAAGTGATTACAATCGGTGGCCTTTATGGAACAGTAGATGAAGTAGATACAGAAAAGAAAACAATTGTTCTTGATGTCGATGGAGTTTACTTGACTTTTGAACTAGCTGCTATCAAGACAGTATTACCGCTGAAAGAAACCGCTTCACTAGAAGGCGCAATTGAAAAATAAGACGGGATTACTAACTCCCGTTTTTCTATAAAAGAAAGGAAATGGGATGAAAAAACTAGCCTTTGTCTGTCTGGGGAATATTTGCCGTAGTCCTATGGCTGAGTTTGTTATGAAATCAATGACAGATAATTATGAAATCCAAAGTCGAGCGACTTCTTCTTGGGAACATGGCAATCCGATTCATAATGGAACTCAAGGGATTTTTCAACAGTATGAGATTCCTTATGAAAAAGGCAAAACATCGCTTCAGATTAGCAAGGAAGATTTTGAAGCCTTTGATTATATTATCGGAATGGACGCTTCAAATGTTTCTGACTTACGTCAGATGTGTCCAGTAGACTGTCAAGATAAGATTTACTCATTTGCATCTGAAAGCGTTCCAGATCCTTGGTATACAGGAGATTTTGAGGAAACCTATCAGCGTGTTCAAGAGGGATGTCAAGCATGGTTAGAACGTTTAGAAAAGGAGAGTGAAGGTGGAAAATCTTAAGAATTTTTACGAAAAGTATCGAGTGTATCTAACTCGTCCACGTTTAGAGCTTTTAGCAGTAGTTGCCATTGTTTTCTGTGCTGTACTCGTCTTTTTTCTAAATATTCCCGGAAAAGGCGTTCTAAAGCTTGATAATGGAACGATTGTTTACGATGGCAGTCTTGTACGTGGTAAAATGAATGGCCAAGGTACCATTACCTTCCAAAATGGAGACCAGTATACTGGTGGTTTCAACAATGGAGCCTTCAACGGAAAAGGTACCTTTCAATCTAAAGAAGGCTGGACCTACGAAGGTGATTTTGTAAATGGTCAGGCTGAAGGAAACGGGAAACTAACAACAGAACAAGAAGTTGTTTATGAAGGGACTTTTAAACAAGGCGTTTTTCAACAAAAATAAAGCCTCCTTATCAAAGGAGGTATTGTTAGAATCTCTAAGTAAGCGCTTACCTGCAAATTCCTTTCTTTCCAAGCCCCCTTCCAAGTAAGTTTGTGAAATAAAAAAATATTTGAAATAAATTTCACAAACTTTAAAGAAAAAACTTGATAAGTAAAGAAAATGAGGAAAAATTCACAAACAATAAAAAATTCTTTGTGAAATGTTTATGAAACTGTTTACAAAGTTGCAATAATACGTTATAATAAACTTGTGAAAAAATTAACAAAGGATATCGATCCTTGAAAGCTATGGAGGAAAATATGGCTGATAAAAAAACTGTGACACCAGAAGAAAAGAAACTCGCTGCTGAAAAGCATGTTGATGGCTTGGTGCAAAAAGCTTTAGTTGCTCTTGAGGAAATGCGTAAACTCGACCAAGAACAGGTCGACTACATCGTAGCTAAAGCGTCAGTGGCAGCTTTGGATGCCCACGGAGAATTGGCTATACATGCCTATGAAGAAACAGGACGCGGTGTATTTGAAGATAAAGCAACTAAGAACTTGTTTGCTTGTGAACACGTGGTAAACAACATGCGTCACACTAAAACAGTTGGTGTTATCGAAGAAGACGATGTAACAGGTTTGACTCTTATCGCTGAACCGGTCGGTGTTGTTTGTGGTATCACTCCAACAACAAACCCAACATCAACAGCAATCTTCAAATCATTGATTTCATTGAAGACACGTAACCCAATCGTCTTTGCCTTCCATCCATCAGCTCAAGAATCATCAGCTCATGCAGCTCAAATCGTTCGTGATGCTGCGATTAAAGCCGGAGCTCCTGAAAACTGTGTACAGTGGATTACTGAACCATCTATGGAAGCAACTAGTGCGCTTATGAACCACGAAGGTATTGCAACAATCCTTGCAACAGGTGGTAATGCTATGGTTAAAGCCGCATACTCATGTGGTAAACCAGCACTTGGAGTAGGTGCCGGAAACGTGCCAGCTTATGTTGAAAAATCAGCTAACATTCGCCAAGCTGCACACGATATCGTCATGTCTAAATCATTTGATAACGGTATGGTCTGTGCCTCAGAGCAAGCGGTTATCATTGATAAAGAAATTTACGATGAATTTGTAGCAGAGTTCAAATCATATCACACTTACTTTGTAAACAAAAAAGAAAAAGCACTTCTTGAAGAATTCTGCTTCGGCGTGAAAGCAAACAGCAAAAACTGTGCTGGTGCAAAATTGAACGCTGACATCGTTGGTAAACCAGCAACTTGGATTGCAGAGCAAGCAGGATTTACAGTTCCAGAAGGAACAAACATTCTTGCTGCAGAATGTAAAGAAGTTGGTGAAAACGAGCCATTGACTCGTGAAAAATTGTCACCAGTTATCGCAGTTTTGAAATCTGAAAGCCGTGAAGATGGTATTTCCAAAGCTCGTCAAATGGTTGAATTTAACGGTCTTGGTCACTCAGCAGCTATCCACACAGCTGACGAAGAATTGACTAAAGAATTTGGTAAAGCTGTTAAAGCTATTCGTGTTATCTGTAACTCACCTTCTACTTTCGGTGGTATCGGGGACGTTTACAATGCCTTCTTGCCATCATTGACACTCGGATGTGGTTCTTACGGACGCAACTCAGTTGGGGATAACGTTAGTGCCATTAACCTCTTGAATATCAAAAAAGTCGGAAGACGGAGAAATAACATGCAATGGATGAAACTTCCTTCAAAAACATACTTTGAACGTGATTCAATTCAATACCTTCAAAAATGTCGTGACGTTGAGCGTGTCATGATCGTTACTGACCACGCTATGGTAGAGCTTGGCTTCCTTGATCGTATCATCGAACAACTTGACCTTCGTCGCAATAAGGTTGTTTACCAAATCTTTGCTGATGTAGAACCAGATCCAGATATCACAACTGTAAACCGTGGTACTGAGATTATGCGTGCCTTCAAACCAGATACAATCATCGCTCTCGGTGGTGGATCTCCAATGGATGCTGCTAAAGTAATGTGGCTCTTCTACGAACAACCAGAAGTGGACTTCCGTGACCTTGTTCAAAAATTCATGGATATCCGTAAACGTGCCTTCAAATTCCCATTGCTTGGTAAGAAGACTAAATTCATCGCGATCCCAACTACATCTGGTACAGGATCTGAAGTAACACCATTTGCCGTTATCTCTGATAAAGCAAATAACCGTAAATATCCAATCGCTGACTACTCATTGACACCAACTGTGGCAATCGTAGACCCTGCTTTGGTATTGACAGTTCCTGGATTTGTTGCTGCGGACACTGGTATGGACGTATTGACCCACGCGACTGAAGCTTACGTATCACAAATGGCTAGCGACTACACTGACGGTCTTGCACTTCAAGCCATCAAGCTTGTATTTGAAAACCTTGAAAGCTCAGTTAAGAACGCAGACTTCCATTCACGTGAGAAAATGCATAACGCTTCAACAATCGCTGGTATGGCCTTTGCCAATGCCTTCCTAGGTATTTCTCACTCAATGGCCCATAAGATTGGTGCGCAATTCCACACAATCCACGGTCGTACTAATGCTATCTTGCTTCCATACGTCATCCGCTACAACGGTACACGTCCAGCTAAGACAGCAACATGGCCTAAGTACAACTATTACCGTGCAGACGAGAAATATCAAGATATCGCTCGTATGCTTGGACTTCCAGCTTCTACACCAGAAGAAGGGGTTGAATCTTTTGCAAAAGCTGTTTACGAACTCGGTGAGCGCGTAGGTATCCAAATGAACTTCAAAGCACAAGGTGTTGACGAAAAAGAATGGAAAGAACATTCACGTGAATTGGCCTTCCTTGCTTATGAAGACCAATGTTCACCTGCAAACCCACGTCTTCCAATGGTTGACCATATGCAAGAAATCATCGAAGATTCTTACTATGGCTACAAAGAAAGACCAGGACGCCGTAAATAATTGTTATCAGCCTAGAGGCAGGAATTTCCTGTCTCTTTTTTTGTAATTCTATTTGAAAAATGGTATAATCATCGCATATATTTATTTGAAAATCAAATCTTTTATAATCATGCGAGGGGCAAATGAACAAGATAAATGAGTTAGGGGATAAAGTGCGACTTTTAAGAGAGGAGAAAGGACTTAGTCGTCCAGTTTTTTGTGGGGATGAGTCTGAATTATCAGTGCGTCAGTTGGTGAGAATCGAAAAAGGAGAATTTCGACCGACTATAAAAACACTAGAATATATTGCAGATAGATTAGAAATTCCATCCTACGTCTTGATGCCAGATTATAAGGAACTGCCTAAACGCTACCAAGAATTAAAGTACTTTCTTTTACATCACCCTGACTATGGAGACAAGGAGTTGCAAGAACAAAAGGAAGAATATTTTGATGAGATTTTTGAGTGTTTTTATGATGACCTGCCCCGTGATGAGAAGATGATAGTGGACTGTCTTCAGGCAATAGATGCAGTGAGAGCGACTAGTAATTCTTTATACGGAAGTGGTGTGATTGAGGACAGTCTTCAAGACTTACTATCCAGAGATGTATATAAGGCTGAGGAATTGTTGAAATTGAGACTGTATTTTCTTTGTCAGTTAATGGATGGTTTAAACGAGGGTGAGATAAAAAAGTCTGAGCATGAAACTATTCTTTATTTTCATGACAAATTAAGTTCTCAGGTTGATAAGATAGAGTTCGATTGTTTGGACTTACTTAGAGACTCCTTGTTAGCTTCTTTAACTTGTATAGAGGTTATGGGGTTGCTTCATTATTTTAAGAGGGCAGTCGAGACCTTAAATAAAATAGGGCAGAAAACACGAGATTTCCAAAAGCAACCGATTGTCTTGATGGTGGAGTGGAAATATTATATTCATACCGATTATGATACAGCCAAACAAAAGTATGAAGAAGCAAAAATGATGGCGAGGATGTTTGGGAATGAGAAGTTAATCGTTAGTTTAGATAATGAATGGAGCGAAGACTTAGAAAGGTATTGTTAAATGCTTTATAGGAGTGACATTTCTGTCATTG
>CABTAV010000092.1:0-7023 GCA_902482895.1 uncultured Streptococcus sp.
TTTTTTCGATTCATTTTGGCTACAAAAGCGATGAAATCAAGCATGAGTAAAACCAGTGGAACTTACCCTGACACGGAATTCCACTGGTTTTTACGATTTTTATCAGACTAACTTCCACTTCTACTAGCGGTGAAAGTTACTTTGGGAATTTAGCAAAATCTGAACAGAAATAAATCCTGCTCAGATTCTACATATTCTTACCCGACTGATCCTTCCATCTCGTAGCTAATCAAGCGGTTCAGCTCAACAGCATATTCCATTGGAAGTTCTTTTGTGAAGGGCTCTACAAATCCCATAACAATCATCTCAGTTGCCTCAGATTCTGACAAGCCACGGCTCATGAGGTAATAGAGTTGTTCTTCAGAAATCTTAGATACCTTAGCTTCGTGTTCCAAAGCGACTTGTGAGTTGTGAATTTCATTAAATGGAATGGTATCTGATGCTGACAAGTCATCCATGATAATGGTATCACATTCGATGTGAGAGACAGATTTCTTAGAGTTCTTATTAAAGGTTACCTGTCCACGGTAGTCAACCTTTCCTCCGCCTTTAGCGATGGATTTAGACACAATAGACGAGCTTGTATGTGGAGCGTTATGGATCATCTTAGCTCCAGTATCCTGGTGTTGCCCTGCATTGGCAAAAGCAATAGAAAGCATGGTACCACGCGCCCCTTCTCCATCAAGGTAAACAGATGGGTATTTCATAGTAGTCTTGGCACCCAAGTTTCCATCAATCCACTCAACAGTGGCATCCTTTTGAGCCTTCGCACGTTTTGTAACCAAGTTATAGACGTTATCAGACCAGTTTTGGATAGTCGTATAACGCATATAAGCTCCATCCAAGGCAAAGATTTCTACGATGGCAGCATGCAAGCTGTTACTTGAATAAGTAGGCGCTGTACATCCTTCTACATAATGAACACTTGCTCCCTCATCAACGATAATCAAGGTACGTTCAAACTGACCAGTATTTTCGTTGTTGATACGGAAGTAAGTTTGAAGTGGGATATCTACCTTAACACCTTTTGGTACGTAGATAAATGTTCCACCTGACCATACTGCTGAGTTGAGGGCAGCCAACTTATTATCTGTCGGCGGTACCAACTTCGCAAAGTATTGTTTAAACAAGTCTGGGTATTCCTTGAGGGCAGAATCCGTATCTGTAAAGATAATCCCCAATTTCTGGAACTCTTCCTTCATGTTGTGGTAAACCACTTCTGACTCGTACTGAGCAGAGGCACCGGCTAGATAAGCACGCTCAGCTTCAGGAATCCCGATACGCTCAAAGGTTTCTTTAATTTTTTCAGGAACTTCATCCCAAGAGCGAGCAGGTTTATCAGATGGTTTTTGGTAATAAATCAAGTCATCAAAATCAATCTCTGACAAGTCTGCTCCCCAGGTTTGCATAGGCATTTTTTTAAAGGTTTCATAAGACTTCAAACGGAACTCTAACATCCACTCAGGTTCTCCCTTTGCAGCTGATAGTTCACGAATGACATCTTCATTCAATCCTTTTCCTGTTGATAGGACAGGCTCTACATCATCATGGAAACCAAATTTATATTCACCAAGGTCAATTGGTTTTGGTTCTACTCTTTCTTCAGCCATAATATCCTTTCTTTCATTCTTCATTTCTACTGATTCATAAGACAAAAGAACCTTGTCTTACTGTTTTTCTTGATTTTCAATTGTTTTCTTAAGGGCATTCCAAGCTAGAGTTGCACATTTGATCCGTTGCGGAAATTTGGCAACACCTGACAAGAAGGCTGCATCACCGAGTTGGTCTTGGCGTTCATCTTTTTTCCCTTGAACCATTTCAGAAAAAATAGTCGCAAGTTCTAAAATTTCTTGTTTGGTTTTGCCTAAAACGGCATCTGTCATCATACTAGCAGAGGCAGTTGAGATGGTACAGCCTGAGTTTAGAAAAGCGATATCCTCCAAGCGGTCATCTGCATTAAACTTGACAGAGAGGTTGATGACATCCCCACAGGTTGGATTGTTGAGACTGATTTGTTCAGCATCATCCAACTTCCCTTGATGATGTGGATTTTTCGAATGGTCCGCTACCACTGCCATATAAAGGCTATCTAGTTTAGAAAGTGCCATTGAAAAACTCCTTTGTCTTTTGTAGGGCATCGACTAGCTTGTCACAATCTGCCTTGGTATTGTAGATATAAAAACTTGCACGAGCTGTTGCTGGAACTTCCAAATACCGGAGCAAAGGTTGAGCGCAATGATGACCCGCACGAACTGCCACACCTTCATAATCCAGAGCTGTAGCAAGGTCGTGAGGATGAAGATTCCCAAGGTTAAAGGCAATGACACCTGAACGTTGAGACAAGTCCTGCGAACCATAAATGGTCAATCCTTCTATCGCCTGCAATTTTGGATAGACATACGAGATTAATTCCTGCTCATGAGCTTCAATGGTATCCATACCAATCTTTTCCAGATAATCCACTGCTGCAGCTAGTCCGATAGCACCCGCCATATTAGGAGTTCCAGCCTCAAATTTCCAAGGCAATTCCTTCCAACTAGCAGATTGCTCATAGACGAAATCAATCATCTCACCACCAAATTCAATTGGTGACATTTGTTCCAGATACTTCTCTTTGCCGTAAAGGACACCGATACCAGTCGGACCAGCCATCTTATGACCTGAAAAGGCGAAGAAGTCCACATCCAAGGCCTGGACATCAATCTTCATATGAGGTGTAGATTGAGCTCCATCCACCACCATGATAGCTCCAACTTGGTGGGCCATTCGAGTAATTTCTTTGATCGGATTGACGACACCAAGAACATTAGAGGCGTGGGCTAGGGAGACAAATTTCACCTTATCAGTCAATTTAACTCGCAAGTCATCCATATCCAGAGCTCCGTCCTTGAGATAGACATAGACAAGCTCTGCTCCAGTCTTGCGACAGGCTTCCTGCCAAGGAATAATATTGGAATGGTGTTCCATGACAGAAATCAAGACCTGGTCTCCCTCAGTCAGAACTTCCCCAGCAAAGCGTGCCACCCAGTTAAGGCTGGTTGTCGTTCCTCTAGTAAAGAGAACTTCCTTTGTCGAACCTGCATTGATAAACTTACGAATGCTTTCACGAGCGGCTTCATAAGATGCTGTTGCTCGTTCTGCCAAAGTATGAACACCACGGTGAACATTGGCATTGTCCTTCTCATAGTAGCGGTTGATTGTTTCCAGAACTGCTAGTGGTTTTTGTGTCGTCGCAGCATTGTCCAGATAGACCAACGGTTCATCATTAACAATCTGGTCTAAAATTGGAAAATCCTTGCGAATCGCTTCTACATCTAACATAGGCTTCCCCTTAGCGTTTTGACAATTTTTCTTCGATGGTTGCAATCATTTCATCGCGAACTTCTTTGACTGGAATCTCAACGATAACAGATCCAAGGAAACCACGAACAACCAAGCGTTCTGCAGTTGCCTTATCCAAGCCACGGCTCATAAGGTAGTACATATCTTCTGGATCTACCTGACCGATAGAAGCAGCGTGCCCAGCAGTTACGTCATTTTCATCAATCAAAAGGATTGGATTGGCATCTGAACGCGCTTGATCTGACAGCATAAGAACACGGCTCTCTTGTTGCGCATCTGCCCCCTTAGCACCCTTGATAATGTGGCCAATACCATTGAAGGTCAAGGTTGCTTTTTCAAGAATAACCCCATGTTGAAGGATATTTCCGATTGAGTTGCAACCATAGTTAGTTACTCGGGTATCAATCCCTTGTACCTGACGGCCACTTGAAAGAGCTACGACTTTCAGATCAGCATGGCTACCGTTACCAATCAAGTCGCTATCAAAGTCAGCAACGACATTCCCTTCGTTCATGACACCGATTGCCCAGTCAATACTTGCATCATTACCTAATTTACCACGACGGCTAATGTAGGCAGTGACGTTTTCACCTAGACGGTCAATAGCCGCAAACTTGACTTGAGCACCTGAACGAGCGATCACTTCAACAGTAATGTTTGCAGTCGCTTTTGCACTACCCTCACCGCGTGACTCTAAACGCTCCAGATAACTAATCTTAGAATTTTTACCAGCGATAATCATAATATGCTTGTTAAACGGCACATCGCTATCGCTGTCTTGATAGAAAATCCCTTCAATTGGTTCTTTAATCTCAACATTATCAGGAATGTAGAGAACAGCACCACTGTTGAAATAAGCTGTATGGTAGGCTGCCAACTTGTCATCGTCATACTTAACAGATGACATGAAGAATTCCTCAATAAGCTCTGGAATTTCTTCTAAAGCTGAGTGGAAGTCTGTAAAGACGACACCCTGTTCAGCTAACTCAACTGGAGTTTGCTCAAAAACAGTTTGAGTTCCTACTTGCACCAACTTCAAGTGATTATCTAGAGCTGTGAAATCTGGAACATTTGCTGATGGCTCACTTTCTGTAATCGTTCCATCACCCAGATTCCAACGGTGGAATTTGACACGCTCAATAACTGGTAATTCCAAACTCTCAATCTTGTCAAAAGCTTTTTGACGGAGATCAGCCAACCAGCTTGGTTCAGCGTGCATTTCTGAAAAAAGTTTAATATTTTCTTTAGTCATTTACTTCTCCTAAAAGATACGAGGGAATTACAATTCTTCCTTGTAGTCGTAGCCAAGTTCTTCAGCTAGTTTTGCGTATCCTTCACGTTCCAAACGCGCAGCCAATTCTGGACCACCAGAAAGGACAACACGACCTTCCATCATGACGTGTACCACATCAGGTGTGATGTAGTTCAAAAGACGTTGGTAGTGAGTGATAATCATAGCACCAAAGCCTTCACCACGCATGGCATTAACACCTTTAGATACAACTTTAAGGGCGTCAATATCAAGACCTGAGTCAATCTCATCCAAAAGGGCAAAAGTTGGTTCCAACATCAAAAGTTGAAGAATTTCATTACGTTTTTTCTCACCACCAGAGAAACCTTCATTCAGGTAACGCTCAGCCATTTCTTCTTTCATGTTGAGCAATTCCATTTTCTCATCCAGTTTAGTAATGAACCCACGAACTGAAATCTTCTCATCGTCTTCTTTACCAGCATTCATGGCTGCACGAAGAAATTCAGCGTTGGTAATTCCAGGAATTTCTGATGGGTATTGCATAGCAAGGAAAAGTCCCATACGCGCACGCTCGTCCACTTCCAACTCAAGGATGTTTACGCCATCAAACAAGACTTCACCTTTGGTAACTTCATAGTTTGGATTGCCCATGATAGCGGCTGAAAGAGTCGATTTACCAGTACCATTTGGTCCCATGATAGCGGCAATTTCGCCTGTTTTCAGGGTCAGGTTAACCCCTTTTAAAATTTCTTTTCCTTCAATCTCAACGTGAAGATCTTTGATCTCTAATACTGACATGATAGTTCCTTTCTTTTTCACAGCCTTTACAGTACTTACTAGAAACATACTCGTTTTCCCTAGAAATACAGTAATAGGTCAATAAATATACTTTTATAGTATAACAAAAAAAAGCCTAAAAGGCTTTGATTTTGTCTAGAAGCTAAGGACTAGTCTTTCCCTTTTAAATGCTGGTCAATGACATCTACTATTTTGCCCATCAAGTAACTCACTCGAAAATTTCTAAAGAGTAAAATGGCCCAAAAGGCTGCCATCATATAGCGACCAGTCATCCAGGCTTCATTGAAAAAATAGGTCTCAGCAGCTGTAAACAGTGCGATGATAATAAATTGTTGTCTATTCATAAACTTATTGTATCATGAAATCTTTCTTTAGTCTTCCTCTACCTTCACTTTATCTGCCAAAAATTCAAATCCTTCCGGAATCAGGCTTTCTTCTGCTTCTTTATCAGTTTGAGAAGATTTAGCTTTGGCTGAAAAGGCTGCGCGCACTTCTTTCCATTCCTCCATGGAAATAGCTAAAATCTCAGGTGAAAAACCTGCTGCCTGACTGAGGATGTTGCCAAACATGGTATTGAGATTGTCTCGTTTCATAGTTTGACCGGCATTGAAGTTAGACTCAAAAGCAAGAATAGCATGGTGTTCATTGGCCGCAACCGGTTGAGAACCAACTAGCAGAGCCTTGTCTGGCCCACCAAGACTTTCAATTACCTCTCCCCAAGCATTCTGTAAACGAATCAGATTTTGACGTGCTAAATCAGGGTTTTCGACGGCCTCTTGTAAGATAGATTGCACTTTATTGCGATCGACACGATAGACTGTTTTGCCCGTAGCTGGTCGACTAGGAGCTGGACTTGTTGGCTTGGGCACAGTTCCTACATTGGCGAGTTCTTGTTTGAGACGGGCAATTTCCTGTCTCAGTGCAGAAATTTCACTTTCAACCGCCCCTGAAAGAGCCGGTTCATGTTTAATTTCCGCCAAACGAATAGTCATCATCTCAGCATAAATCTTGGGCTGCAAACTAGACTTAATATCTGCTAAACTGACTGTCGCCAAGCGAATCATTTCAAACAGATTTTCTTGAGGAAGTACCAAATTCTCTACAAAGACTGGACTATGATGAGTGTTTTCTCCACCTGTTTGGACAATTAACAAGTCTCTTAAATAGTGCAAAAGATCCGTCACAAAACGAGTCATACTCTTACCATTGTCAAAAAGAAGATTCAAGCAAGACAAAGCCTTGGGAACATCCTGTTGAGATAAGGCAGCCACATAATTATCCAAGGCTGATAGACTAATGGTACCAGTAATTTCTTCAGAGATGGCAGTCGTCAGCTCGTTTCCCTGTGTCAAACTCAAGGCTTGATCCAAAATAGACAAGGCGTCTCGCATTCCACCTTCAGCCCGTCTGGCAATGATTTCCACAGCCTCTGGTTCAGAACTGATATTTTCTTTTTCTAAAATATAGTGGATATGTTCCTTAATATCCTGTGTTTTAATCTATTTAAACTCGAAACGTTGCACACGGGATAGAATAGTGGCAGGTATCTTGTGCAATTCAGTAGTGGCCAAAATAAAGACCACATTCTGTGTTGGCTCTTCCAGCGTCTTTAGGAGGGCATTAAAAGCTCC
>CABTAV010000093.1:0-7002 GCA_902482895.1 uncultured Streptococcus sp.
ATTATCTGAGCGCTTTACGGGTTGCTAGCGATGACAGGGCTGCTGACAAAGGAGTTTTGGTCGTTATGAACGATGAAATTCACGCTGCCAAATATGTTACCAAAACACATACGACCAACGTCGGCACCTTCCAGACCCCAACACATGGCCCCCTTGGTCTGATTATGAAGCAGGAAATCCTCTACTTCAAAACAGCTGAGCCCCGTGTCCGCTTTGACCTTGATCACATACAAGGCTTAGTCCCTATCATCTCGGCTTATGCTGGTATGACAGATGAGCTGATTGATATGCTTGATTTGGAACAATTGGACGGTTTGATTATACAAGCCTTCGGAGCTGGTAATATCCCCAAAGAAACGGCTCAAAAATTAGAAAGCCTTCTACAAAAAGGAATCCCAGTCGCCCTAGTTTCACGATGCTTTAACGGTATTGCAGAACCTGTTTATGCCTACCAAGGTGGGGGCGTGCAATTGCAAAAATCTGGTGTCTTCTTTGTTAAAGAACTCAACGCCCAAAAAGCTCGCTTGAAACTCCTCATCGCCCTCAATGCTGGACTAAAAGGACAAGCTTTGAAAGACTATATGGAAGGCTAAGTCTCTTCTCCAGAAAGCAAAATCAGGAAATCTTCACGATTCCCTGATTTTTTCTATTTACGTTTTCGTGTTGAACGACGTTCTGTCAAACCATGAGGTAAGAGAACTTCACGTTCTTCCAACTCTTCCTTGTGCATAATCTTCGTCAACATACGCATACTGATGGCACCAAGGTCATAAAGAGGTTGGGCAATCGTTGTCAAGTTTGGACGAGTAAAGCGTGAGATTTGTGAATCATCACTAGTAATGATTTCAAACTCTTCTGGCACTGATACACCGTGGTCAGCCAAACCATTCAAGACACCTGCTGCCAATTCATCACCTGTTACAACTGCTGCAGTTGCATTTGATGAAATCAAGCGTTCTGCCAAGGCATAGCCGTCTTCATAAGTGTATTTAGATTCAAATACCAATCCTTCGCTATAAGAAATCCCTGCTTTTTTCAAGGCTTCCTTGTAGCCAACCAAACGAACCTTACCATTGATATCATCCACTAGTGGACCGCTAACGAACGCAATGCGCTCATTTTCTTTAGCAAGGTAGGTCACTGCATCAATCGTAGCTTGTTTGTAGTCAATATTGACACTTGGAAGCTGATGTTCTACATCCAC
Organism: uncultured Streptococcus sp.; assembly: GCA_902482895.1. Lineage (GTDB taxonomy): Bacteria > Bacillota > Bacilli > Lactobacillales > Streptococcaceae > Streptococcus. Next base: position 1,205 of record CABTAV010000093.1, read on the forward strand.
AGTTCCTGCAAGAACAACTGGTGTCCGAGAGCGAGAAAACTCTGAACGAATTTTTTCAGTCAAGTGGTAACCCATAAAGATGATACCATCTACTTGCTTAGAAAACAGTGTATTGACAACTGAAACTTCCTTGTCATCATCCTCATCACTATTGGCAAGGACGATGTTATACTTGTACATCTCAGCGATATCATCAATCCCTTTAGCAAGCGTTGAGAAATAGCCATTGGTAATATTTGGAATCACGACACCGACAGTGGTTGTCTTTTTACTTGCAAGACCACGTGCCACGGCATTTGGACGGTAATCCAAACGGTCAATCACCTCAAGCACTTTTTTACGGGTATTCTCTTTTACATTCTTATTGCCATTGACTACACGGCTAACAGTCGCCATTGAAACTCCTGCTTCACGGGCGACATCATAAATCGTTACTGTATCGTCTGTATTCATTCCATTTCCTTTCTATATCATACCTCACGAGACTCCAAAAAGAGACGGTATGAAAATTTCGTTTTCATGATTCTACTTATTCCATTTTATCACTATTTGTAAACACTTTCAAGCATTTTTTGAAGATTATTTGAAAAAATTTCATAGGAAGCTATGTTTATGAAGAAAAAATCACCTTTTCTTGATTTTTAATCCTATTTGCTGTATGATAAGGGAAAAGAAAGGGGGAAGAATATGGCCTTTACCAATACCCATATGCGGTCAGCTAGTTTTGGCATTGTTACCAGCTTGCCTGATGACGTTATTGACTCTTTTTGGTATATCATCGACCACTTCTTAAAAAATGTCTTTGAATTGGAAGAAGAACTTGAGTTTCAATTGCTCAATAACCAAGGAAAAATTACCTTCCACTTTTCAAGTCAACACCTCCCTACAGCTATTGATTTTGACTTTGACCATCCTTTCGACCCTCTTTATCCCCCGAGAGTCTTGGTTTTAGACATGGATGGTAGAGAGACTATCCTCCTCCCAGAAGAAAATGACCTATTTTAAAAACTCTAGCCTTCAGTTACAAGTGACTGAAAACTAGAGTTTTTCTATTTTTTCAAAGCATCATACAAGCTGCGGATAGGTTGCTTTAATGTAGGATGGATAAAATGAGGTGCAATTTCCTGTAAGGATTCAAGGACAAAAAGGCGTTCTGCTATGTAAGGATGAGGCAAGATAAGCTCGTCTGTATAAATGACCTGGTTCTCCACAAAGAGCAAGTCCAAATCAATCAAACGAGGTCCCCAATGCACTTCTCTCACCCTTCCCATCTCTGACTCAATGTCTAACAAGGTCTCTAATAAAACTGGGGCAGGCAACCAGGTTTCTACCTCAACCACTTGATTAGCAAAGCTATCTTGCTCCACTCCACCCCAAGGCTCCGTCGCTAAGACACTGGACTCTTTGAAAATATGGATGCCACGAGATCGCAGTTTCTCAATGGCTTGTTTCAAGTTTGCTTGTTTATCTCCCATATTGCTTCCTAGGGCGATAAAGGCTCGTTGCTTGCGGCGATGAATGGTTACCGAGCAAGTATCTAGTGGCAAATGCACTGGCGCCCAAGGTTTTTTGAGTTCCAACTTCATTTCTTGGATAAGAGGATAAGCTTTAAAGGTACGTTCTACCAGTTTGTAGGCTACCGTTTCAATCAAGTCATCACTCGTTTCCTGAAACCAAGCCGTCCACTGCTGACACAGTTCTCCGTAATGGACAGAAGCTGTTAAATCCAAGTCTGTAGCCGCCTTGGTCATATCATAGGATAGGATTGCGGAAATAACAAACTTCTGCCCCAATTCCTTCTCACTAGGAAAAAGACCATGATAGGCAAAAATTTCCAAATCCTTAATCTGCAGTTGATCCATAATGATTCCTTTCTAGAAAAATCCGCCCAAAGCGGATTCTTTTTTACAGTCCCATTAAACGATAAGCCTGATCGCGGAGGTCCTTATCTGTTTCAAATAGACCACGAGCTACGGTCGTCAAGGTTGCAGTGCCTGGTTTTCTGACACCACGCATGCTCATACACATATGTTCCGCCTCAATGACAACAAAGGCTCCTTTAGCACCTAGATACTCCATCAAGGCATCGGCCACTTCGATATTCAAACGTTCTTGAATTTGTGGTTTTTTTGAATAAACTTCAACCGTACGGGCTAGCTTAGACAAACCTGCCACACGTCCATCTGGGATGTAGGCAAGGTGCGCTTTCCCATAAAATGGCAAGAAGTGGTGTTCACACATGGTATGGAAAAAGATATCCTTTTCTACCACCATATTATCGTCAATAATCTCAAAGGATTTTGACAAATGTTCCTCCGCTGTTTGACCAAGACCTGAAAAAATCTCTTGGTACATACGAGCCACACGAGCAGGTGTTTCCTGCAAGCCCTCGCGATTAACGTCCTCTCCGACAGCCTCGATAATCATTTTTACAGCTGCTTCAATCTTTTGTGTATCCATTTCGTTTTTCCTCTCCATCAGATAGGCTCTCACTTGGCTCAAGAAATACAAGGAACCTGTGACAATCCTAACTGTTTTTTTCTCTTCTTTTTTATCTGTCAATTTCTGCTCTAGAAATTCCTGCCAACCTTGGTAGCTGAGATTTCTAGACTTAGCTGCCTCTTTCAGCACGTTTTCATCAGTCGCCCGACTATCCGAAAAATGTGTTAGAGTAAGCTCGGTATCTGGCATGGCCCCCAGCAAGTCCAACATATCCTCCAAGGCCTTGGTTTTGATGCAAGTAAAGAGGATTTCCTTGCGATAATCCGCAAAGCGTTCTTGCAAGGTTGCTAATAAAGCCTTGATAGCATGGGGATTGTGGGCTCCATCCAAAATCATCAAGGGATCTCTTGACACGATTTCCAAACGCCCTGGCCAACTTGTTTCTTCCAAGGCTTGAGCAAGCAAGTGATTGCTTGCTAGCTCTCGACCATCTTCTTGACAAAAATTATCAAGTAAAGCTATGGCCATCCCAGCATTCTCTATCTGGTGCAAACCAAGCAGGCCAGTCTGGAAGCGACCTTGTCTGACAACACTTGTATAGTCAAAGACTTCACCCGTTACCACACTCTCTTGATGACAAACTTGATAATCTTTCCCATAGGCAAGTCTCGGCACATCTTTCCCTTCCGCAATGCGGTCAATCACAGCCAAAGCTTCTGGAGCGATACGACCTGTTACCAAGGGAATACCTTGTTTGATAATACCAGCTTTCTGCTCTGCTATGGCTTCCAAGGTGTCACCAAGTAGGGCTACATGGTCCAATCCAATGGTCGTAATGCCTGTTAGAATAGGCTGGCAAACATTGGTACTATCCAAGAGTCCACCCATGCCCACTTCCATGATGGCCACATCTACTTGCTCTGAGGCAAAGTAGTCATAGGCTATGGCTGTGATAATCTCAAACTCGGTTGTGCCCTGTAAATTAGCGGCCACTTCTCCTTCCAGCAAAGACTGATAGTCTGCCATGAGAGTTTCGAGTTTAGCCTCGGGAATAGATTCCCCATTGATGCTAATCTGGTCTGTATAATGAATGAGATAGGGCGAGCTGAATACACCAACTCTCAGCCCTAGCTTTTCCAACATATTTTTCAAAAAAGCAATGGTTGAACCCTTGCCATTGGTTCCTCCGATATGGATGACCTTGAGTTTGAGATGGGGATTTCCGCGCAAAGCTAACAGTTCCACCATTCTTTCCAAGCCAAAATGCGGTTGATCCGTCCGGTAGTTAGCAATCCACTGATTATTTTCAAATTCTTTCATCTTATTTATATTGTTTTAAATCTAGATTTTCCGCTTCATCAGCCAGACGAATAGCGGAGGCAATTTCAACTGCCATCCTGTGACTAGCTACATCATGCACGCGCACCACTTCCACACCCTGTCTCGCAGCGATACTGGTTACATGAGCAGAGGCCGTGTCCCGATTGCGGAAACCATGTTCTGTCTCAGGATTGACTTCAAAACCATTCTCTTCTAGGATATTGATGACAAACCGCTTGCGCGACACTCCGAGAAAGATTGGATATCCTTTCTGATGTAGTTTATCCAGATCCCGTAAAAGAAGCAGATTTTCTTTCTTAGTCAGACCAAAGCCGATTCCCGGATCCAACAGGATATTTTCTTGTGCAATCCCAGCTTGATTTGCTCTCGCTAGTGCTCGTTCAAAGAAAGTCTCCATCAACTCTTCGATTGGCAATTTTTCGAAGTCAGCTAACTCTTCCTCTGTAAAAGCTTGATTAAATCCAAAATGAGGAAATATGAGCGAGCTAGGATGCTGAGGTCGCGCCATGACTGGATTAAACATAATGACTACTTTCGCACCAGCCTTAGCAACCACATGGGCCATTTTCTCATCACCCATGAAACCAGTGATATCATTGACTAGATTGGCACCAGCAGCCAAAGCAGCCTCTGCTACCTGACTCTTCCAAGTATCAATAGAGATGAGGACATCACTTTCCTTGCGAATCGCTTTAATCACTGGAACAACACGCTGGATTTCCTCTTCTATCTCAACATAGCTGCTTCCCGGCCGAGTCGATTCTCCGCCGATATCTAGCATGCTGGCTCCTTCTGCTATCAATTTACGAGCCTGCTGGAGTGCCTGCTCAAGAGCAAAAAATTGACCACCGTCCGAAAAGGAGTCTGGGGTTACATTGATAATTCCGCAAATAGCTGTCTTTGCATGATTGGCTTTACTTGACATATCGGTCACTCCCTCAAAGTTTTTCATCATATTATTTCTCTATTTTACCATAAAAAGAAAAAGATGGACACGATTGCATTCATCTTTTTCCCAGTAGAAACAAGTAAGCAATTGTCAAAAATCTTAAACAGATATCCCTAATGTCCGACTCAAAATCACCACGAGAGCCAACAAACAGAAAGCAACCCCATTCACAATCATGTGAAGTAAGATAGACATTTCCAAACGTTGGGTCTTGTAAGCCGTCCAAGATAGAACAATCGACATACCTCCATAAATCAATAAAGAAGGTAAATTACTTGGTTGATGCAATAAAGCAAACACAATCGTACCGACTACAAATCCCAAGTTCTCTTTTCCTCGGAAAATCTTTTTAGGAATAATCCCACGGCACAAGATTTCCTCACAAATCGGAGCAAGCAAGGCCAGTAAGAAGAAACTGGAAATCAGAGAACTATTCTGAACCATATCGTTAATCTGAGACTGGTTACTTGTTGTCGTCTCATTTGACAGTTGTAACAAGATAGAACCAAGTATATTTGACCCGATAATAACTAAATAACTCAAGCCCAAACGTGCCAAATCCTTCGCTCTAAAAAAAGAAAAATTAAAACTTGCTAATTGCGTTTTACGAGCTCCAAAAATAAATAGTGCCAAAACTACAATCGAAATACCAGCAACTATCAGTCCTGACTGCAACAGTGGTACTGCATTTAAAGTTAAAATAGCAGTAACCCCTATAGGAATCTGATATAAAATTGTCGCCAGCAAAAAGATTAACAGCCAACCTGCACGATTCAATAATTCTTTCCACATATTTTTCTCTTTCATCACCCATCTCCTTTATATTAAAAAAGGGGGAAAATCCCCCTGGGTTATCCTATTATAAGGCCATACTGATGTAGTTAAGGATAAACAAGGCATCCAAAATCCAAATCATGACATGAACATCTTTAGCTTGACCTTTAACAAGCTTAGTCAAAGTGTAAGTCAAGAAACCAACTGCAATCCCTTGAGTGATAGAGTAGCTGAATCCCATAAAGATAGATGTGAAGAAAGCAGGAACCGCTTCAGACATATCATCCCAATG
>CABTAV010000094.1:0-6945 GCA_902482895.1 uncultured Streptococcus sp.
AGCGTCTTTAGGCGCTGGCTGGTAATTTGGGCTTATAGCCCTGGTACAAACCACCCGTTAGACGGGTGGTCATGATTCTTCAAAGAAAAATGGTGGAGCGAATTTTTTCAGTTCTTCAAAGCATCTTTGGGCAGCTTCTGCATCTTCACAGATGACAAGGCAGACATCATCACCACAGAGAGTAGCGATAGCGTCAGAGAAACTTAAAGCATCAATGATAGAACCAAAGGATTGAGCAAGTCCAGGAAGTGTTTTTAATAGGACTTGGTGTTGAACTGGGCGCATCAAGACAAGAGCATCTTCCATGTAGATTTCGAGACGTTTCTCCCATTTTGAGATAGAGCCTGTATTGAGCACGTAGTAAGAGTTGTCTTCTTCACGTACTTTTGAGAGGTTCATATTTTTGATGTCGCGTGAGAGAGTTGCCTGGGTAACTTGAATGTCGTTATCAGCAAGAAGGGCTTGCAACTCAGCCTGTGTATGAATCTTATTTTTTGCAACAAGAGCGCGTATGAGTTGGTGTCGGTGTTCAGATTTATTCATAATAATTTAACTCCTTGTACAAAGTACAGAAAGCGTGGACTGATCGAAATCGTCAGTCGAGTGGTAAGCGGTATTGTCACGTATGATGATTTCAATGTCAGTAGCCTAAAGAACTAGATGGAGAGAATCTCCCTCTTTTAACTTGTCACTAGTTGGGTGCAGTTGAATTGGATATCTATCCCTTCATCTACATTGCTGTTCTTTACTGACAGTGAATCATTTAATTAGGGTAGCATTTTGTCACGGCTTTTTGTGAATTTACACTAAACGGTCATTCACAGAGATTATCCAACATGTGGTGTGGTAGCGTGTATGATAGAGGGTTACACATGTTGGTTAGGGGTGTTAGTATCATTTGTCCAAGGTTCAGCAGCGGGGGTAGTATAATCTGTTCTTTGGACAGGATTTGATACCAAGTTTCTGTTTCGTTAGACTATTCAAGTGGAAATTTTTCTATACTGAATGTCTGTTACATTATACCTTTTGACAAGGTAGGATAAGAGTAGACTGTTCAAGATCAACAGTCAAGTGGTAGTCGGTATTGTCACGTATAGTGATTTCAAAGTCAGTAGTATAAAGGACTAAACGAAGAGTATCTCCTTCTTTTAGCTTGTAAATAGTTGGTTGCAGTTCAAATTGCACATCCATCCATTCATCTGCAGTAATATCCTCGACTAACAGTAAATCATTTCTATTTTGTAAATTGAGGTAGCCTTTTGTCACGACTCGTTGTGCATTTTCACGAAATGGTAATTCACAGAGATTTTCCAACATGTGGTAGCGACCGTTGTCAATGGTTCTAGCACTTAAAACAGCTGGATAAGGTTGTAGGTATTTCTTTTGTCCGAGTTCCAGTAGTTGAGCAGATAAAAGCCCCTTGTTTGTGTTCGATCTGATGCGAAGATTGAGTTGAGCTCGACCGTTCAAGTGAATGTCTTTGGTCACAGGAAGGTTGATTGTAATTTGATTGACTTTTCCTTGATAAAGTTCCGTATTGAAGGTCTGGTAGGTTTTACCATAGCGCTCAAAATCCTTATCTGAGTACTGGTTTTGAATAACTTGCTCTTCTTGACCAAGTGAGAAGGTTTCAAAGTTTTCTTGCCCACCGAAGGTATCAAGTGATAACCAAGTCTGAGGAGTTGTATTGTCCTGCCAGATAACAGTTGGCAGTTGGTAATCTGTTTCCTGTTCCAGTAATTTCTTTGTCAGCAAAGCATTCATGGACTCACGGAAGTCAATAGACTGCCAGTTGTTCATGTACACATGAGCGCCATTATGGAAAAAGAAATGCTTGTTGATATGATCAGGCAGAGCATGGAACATCTGGTAAACATGAAGTGGTTTGACATTCCAATCCTGAGAACCGTGGGTAAAGACAACCTCTGCCTTTACTTTATCAGCATTGATCAGATAGTTACGGTCATGCCAAAACTGATTGTAGTCGCCAGTTTTTCGGTCTAGTTGCTCTTTTACTGTTTCCAAGTCAGCTTGGTGTGCTTCATTGCCACGGATATAGTCGCCAGCCAAGAGATTACGAGAATAGGTTAACTCAGCAAGAGAGTCAAAGTCCTCACCTGGATAACCACCTGGGCTGGTCACCAGACCGTTTTCACGATAGTAATTGTACCATGAAGAAATGCCTGCCTCGGCAATGATAACCTCTAAACCCTCGACACCTGTAGTAGCAAGACCATTGGACATGGTACCTAGATAAGAAAGTCCAGTTGTGGCTACTTTTCCATTTGACCAGTCAGCCTTGACTTGACGCTGGCGCGTATGGTCGGTAAAGGCGCGGCAACGGCCATTAAGCCAATCAATGACATTTTTATAAGCCTCGATTTGCTGGTAGTCGCCATTAGTCATGAAACCAGTAGAATCTTTGGTACCAACACCTGAAACATAGAGATTAGAAAAACCTCGTGGAAGGAAGTAGTCGTTGAGTGTATAGCTGGAGTTGATGTGACTTAGCTTTTCCTCAGCTTCTGACACAAGCTCAGCTTGACCTTGAGGTTGGACGAGATTTAGTTGAGGTTCCTCTAGCTCGATCTTGTGAGCAGGTTTAACCTCGATATCTCCCTCCATCTTGTAAAGAGCTTTGTCGCTCGCTTTATCATTTGTTCCCTGATGATAGGGACTGGTCGTCATGGTAGCAGGTATTTGCCCGTCATAACGAGGACGAATAATGCTAACCTTGACTAGGTCTGGTAGCCCTTTTTGGTCAGTATCGACACGAGACTCAACGTAGACCACCTCTCGAATGGCATCATGGCTAGAAAAAGTAGCCAAGCTCTTGCCGTTAAAGTAGTGATAGTCATTATCTTCAGGGATAAGACCATCACTGACAAGTTGGTCGATAAGAGTGTTCCCTTTTTTAGTACGAGTACTGAGTAACTGATAGAGATTTTCAATCAAGTCACCGTATACAATAGGAAATCCAGTCTCTTTACGAAAAACATCACTGTCTTCAAAGTCAACCAAATAAGAAAAACCTAGGAGTTGAAAGGCTACAGTATAGAAAATATCTGCAGTCAGTTCTTTGTCTGACTGAAAAAATGTCAGTAAGTCAGTTTCTTTATCAACTGCTAAACTGGATAGGGGATAGGTGCTATCTTTGTAATTAAAAAAGAAACGAATAAGAAACGCTTCAAGCGTTTTTTTATTTGTAATGTTGACCGGTAAATCGAATCCATACTTTTTTAATTCAAAGATAATTGTATCTCTAGGTAGCGCAAAATAGCTGAATTGATTAAAACGCATAAAACCTCCTATTTATGAAATATATTAAGGTTATTATATCAAAAAATAGAGAGAAAAGAAACTATAAAAATTAACAGAAATTATAATAAATAAAAATAAGTACTTATGAAATAAACATGTAAAATGATAAGCTTAAATACAAAAATATTAGCGATTCTGTTGAAAATCGGGCAAGGATCGTCTAGTCAACTATGATTTTAGTTATTAGATATTAAAGCATCAGTAATACTAATAGAAATTTAAAGAAAATGGTATAATATAGTGAGAACGATAGAGGAGAAGTGTAAATTGATCGCACAACTAGATACAAAAACAGTCTATAGTTTTATGGAGAGTGTCATTTCAATCGACAAGTATGTGAGAGTTGCAAAAGACTATGGATACACTCATCTGGCTATGATGGATATTGACAATCTTTATGGGGCTTTCGACTTTCTAGAGGTTACAAAAAAATATGGAATTCATCCTTTGTTAGGGCTTGAAATGAATGTCCTTGTAGATGATAAAGATGTGAATCTGCGCTTTTTAGCTCTATCTAGTGTGGGCTACCAGCAGTTGATGAAACTTTCAACAGCTAAGATGCAGGGGGAGAAAACTTGGTCGGTCCTGTCCCAATACCTGGAGGATATTGCGGTCATTGTGCCTTATTTTGAAGAGATTGAGTCGCTAAATCTAGGATATGATTACTATATTGGAGTTTATCCAGAAACACTGACCAGCGAATTTCATCATCCAATTTTGCCACTATATCGGGTTAATGCCTTTGAAAGCAGGGATAGAGAAGTTCTACAAGTGTTAACAGCGATTAAAGAAAATCTACCGCTCAGAGAAGTCCTTTTGCGTTCGAAACAAGATGTTTTTATATCAGCAAGTTCTTTAGAGAAACTATTCCAAGAGCGTTTTCCGCAAGCCTTGGAAAACTTAGAAAAGCTAATTTCAGGTATTTATTATGACTTGGATACTAGTTTAAAATTACCTCGTTTTAATCCAGCTAGACCAGCAGTGGAAGAATTGAGAGAACGTGCTGAATTGGGGCTTGCTCAGAAGGGGGTAACTGGTAAAGAATATCAAGACCGTCTAGACCAAGAATTGGCTGTTATTCATGATATGGGCTTTGATGATTATTTCTTGGTTGTTTGGGATTTATTGCGTTTTGGACGTTCGAATGGCTACTACATGGGAATGGGACGAGGTTCTGCAGTTGGTAGCTTGGTTTCCTATGCTTTAGACATTACAGGGATTGACCCAGTAGAGAAAAATCTGATTTTTGAACGTTTCCTCAATCGTGAACGCTATACCATGCCTGATATTGATATTGATATTCCAGATATTTATCGTCCAGATTTTATCAGATATGTTGGTAATAAATATGGCAGTAAACATGCGGCTCAAATCGTTACTTTTTCAACCTTTGGGGCTAAGCAAGCTCTTCGAGATGTCTTGAAGCGCTTTGGTGTGCCAGAGTATGAATTATCTGCAATTACCAAGAAAATCAGTTTTCGTGATAATCTCAAGTCGGCTTATGAGGGTAACCTCCAGTTTCGTCAGCAAATCAATAGTAAGTTAGAATACCAAAAAGCCTTTGAAATTGCCTGCAAGATAGAGGGCTATCCAAGACAAACCTCTGTCCATGCGGCTGGTGTTGTAATCAGTGACCAAGACTTGACCAACTACATTCCTCTAAAGCATGGTGATGAAATTCCACTGACTCAGTATGATGCTCATGGAGTTGAAGCTAGTGGGCTTTTGAAAATGGACTTTCTGGGACTACGAAATTTGACCTTTGTTCAGAAAATGAAAGAGTTGCTTGCTGAAACCGAAGATATTCACTTGAAAATTGAAGAAATAGATTTGGAAGACAAAGAAACTCTATCTCTTTTTGCCTCTGGAAATACAAAAGGTATCTTTCAATTCGAGCAACCGGGTGCTATTCGCCTACTCAAGCGTGTGCAGCCAGTCTGTTTTGAAGATGTCGTAGCAACTACTTCCTTAAATCGACCAGGTGCTAGTGATTATATCAATAATTTTGTAGCTAGAAAACATGGGCAGGAAGAAGTGACTGTTCTAGATTCAGCTCTGGAGGATATTTTGGCTCCAACTTATGGCATTATGCTCTATCAGGAGCAGGTTATGCAGGTTGCTCAGCGATTTGCTGGATTTAGTCTTGGGAAGGCCGACATTTTGCGTCGAGCTATGGGTAAAAAGGATGCCTCTGCCATGCATGAAATGAGGGCTTCCTTTATTCAAGGCTCCATAGAAGCTGGTCATACTGTGGAAAAAGCAGAGCAGGTTTTTGATGTTATGGAGAAGTTTGCAGGTTATGGTTTTAACCGATCTCACGCCTATGCCTACTCAGCCTTGGCCTTCCAGTTGGCCTATTTCAAAACGCATTATCCAGCCATCTTTTATCAGATTATGTTGAATTCTGCCAACAGTGATTATGTAACAGATGCCTTAGAAGCAGGTTTTGAAGTAGCCACATTGTCCATTAATACTATTCCCTATCACGATAAAATTGCCAACAAGTCTATCTATCTAGGTTTGAAATCGATTAAGGGGCTCAGCAAGGATTTGTCTTTCTGGATTATTGAAAATAGACCTTATTCTAACATTGAAGATTTTATAGCTAAATTACCTGAGAATTATCTGAAACTTCCTATGCTAGAACCTTTGGTAAAAGTTGGTCTTTTCGATTCATTTGAAAAAAATCGCCAAAAAGTATTTAATAATTTAGGTAATCTATTTGAATTTGTGAAAGAGTTAGGAAGCTTGTTCGGTGATACGATATATAGTTGGCAGGAATCGGAAGATTGGACAGAACAAGAAAAATTCTATATGGAACAAGAGCTTCTAGGGGTAGGAGTTAGCAAACATCCCTTACAAGCTATTGCAAGTAAGGCTATCTACCCAATTACACCAATCGGAAATTTGTCAGAAAATAGTCACGCCATTATATTGGTTGAAATTCAGAAAATAAAAGTGATTCGGACCAAAAAGGGTGAAAACATGGCATTCTTACAGGTAGATGATAGTAAGAAAAAATTGGATGTTACCCTCTTCTCAGACTTATATCGACAGATTGGGCAGGAATTTAAAGAAGGAGCTTTCTACTATATAAGAGGAAAAATTCAGTTACGAGATGGCCGTCTGCAAATGATTGCACAAGAAATAAGAGAAGCAGTGGCTGAGCGCTTTTGGATTCAGGTGAAAAATCATGACTCGGATCAAGAAATGTCACGTATTTTAGACCAGTATAAAGGCCCAATCCCAGTCATTATCAGGTATGAAGAGGAACAGAGAACAATTGTTTCTCCCCATCATTTTGTAGCTAAATCTGATGAATTAGAAGCGAAATTGAATGGAATAGTTATGAAAACGATTTATCGCTAAAATTACGGAAAATAGAAGAATTTTCAACGTAAATGTGGTATAATCAGTAAGAATGTTAAAAGAAAAAGGAGCATAACCAATATGAAACGTATTGCTGTTTTGACTAGTGGTGGAGACGCCCCTGGTATGAACGCTGCCATCCGCGCAGTTGTTCGTCAAGCAATTTCAGAAGGAATGGAAGTGTTTGGTATCTATGATGGATATGCTGGTATGGTTGCTGGTGAAATTCATCCATTAGATGCCGCTTCAGTAGGA
>CABTAV010000095.1:0-6860 GCA_902482895.1 uncultured Streptococcus sp.
CACTAGTCACAATACCAGCTTCAAGGTATTTTTCAGAAGAGTAGATGACAGTTGCGTAGTTCCCTAATACCATAATCCCAATACTGGTTTGAATGATGAGGAAGTAAAAGAGGGCAGCGCCTTGATTTAGAAGATTCTTATAGGACTCGTAGTCTTTCTTACCGAGATAGTAGCCGAGACGTGGAATACTGACGTTGATAGCTCCACTCAGGACACTGGCAATCAACATGACGATGCTGGAAGCAATGGTGTAATAAGAAATATAGTTTTCATCAGGTCCTTTGGTGATAAACATTCTATCAAGCAATGTGTAGAGCATATTGCTTGATAGAAGCAACATGGTCAAGAGCGGTTTAGATGCTTTGACTAATTCGACAAGACCAATCTTAACAAAGGAAACTTCTCGCTTAATCCAGAGAAAGCTGAGTAGATAGTTGAGAATCGTCGTTGCACTCATAATGATTGCATAAGGTACGATATCATTTGGAGTTTTTACAAAGGTGAAGATAGCGACCAACATGGCAATACGAATAACCAATGTTTTGTATAAGATGAATGCATAATTTTCATAAGCTTCATTCATCCACTCGATATAAAGGAATTGGAAGAGAGCCTGGACACCAAGTATATAGTAGAGTTCTTTCAAATTTTCAATACTATTATCCAGATAAATAAATAGGAAATAGATACTTGTTGTTAGAACAGATGTAATAATGGAGATATAGAATAACTTAGAGAAAACATAGTTGATTTTATTTTTATCATCCTTGACCTTACTGATAGCTCGAATCCCGTAGTTGTATACTCCAAAGGCGGCTAAAGGAATGACAAAGCTAGCCTAGGTATTGGCGGTATTGAAATAACCGTAATTGGATTTGCTGAGAATCCGCGTCAGATAAGGATTGGTTATCAGAGGAAAAACGATATTGAGAACATTGACTAGTAAGCTAGCCAGTGCATTAACTTTTATATTTTTCATTGTACTTTCTTTCTTGTATTGTAAAATGGTCTCTAGTATTATATCACATTCTCGCTTCATTCTTTTGATAAAATCGTAAAAATCTAGTATAATAGATAGAACTGAAAGTATGAGGTTACTAGCAATGAAAATGAAACAAATTAGTGATACTACTTTAAAAATCACGATGTCTTTAGAAGATTTGATGGATCGAGGGATGGAGATTGCTGACTTTCTCGTTCCTCAAGAAAAAACAGAAGAGTTCTTTTATGCTATCTTGGATGAGTTAGAGATGCCTGAGAGCTTTTTGGATACAGGCATGTTGAGTTTCCGTGTGACTCCAAAACCTGATAAGGTAGATGTCTTTGTGACCAAGTCAAAGATTGACCAAAATTTAGATTTTGAAGATTTATCGGATTTACCAGATATGGAAGAATTGGCTCAAATGTCGCCAGATGAATTTATCAAAACCTTGGAAAAAAGTATCGCAGAAAAGACTAAAGATGATATTGAAGCGATTCAATCTCTAGAGCAAGTTGAAGCCAAGGAAGAAGAGCAGGAACAGGCCGAACAAGAAGCTGAGAGCAAGAAAGAGCCTTACATCTACTACATCCTTTCTTTTGAAAAATTAGCTGATTTGGTGGCTTTTGCCAAGACAGTGACTTTTGAGATGGAAACTTCTGAACTTTACAAGATGAATGAGCGCTATTATTTGACCATTTTAGTGGATATTGAAAATCATCCAAGTCCATATCCAGCTTGGCTCTTGGCTCGTATGCGTGAGTTTGCGGACGATAGTGACATCAGTCGCTCAGTCTTGCAGGAGTATGGTCAAGTCTTGATGAATCACGATGCAGTACTTAATCTGCAAAAGATTGGATAACCCTTTCTGGAAAGCTATTTCCAGATTTTAAGAAGAGCGAATCGTTTGATTCGTTTTTTCTTTTTAGACTGAAATAGTGATTTACTATAATAGGAATTTTCACAAAATTCTGTTATAATGGCTATATTAGAAAATTTCGAGGAGACAAACATGACAGTTAAAATTGCTTTACTAGGATTTGGTACCGTTGCAAGTGGTGTGCCTTTCCTCCTAAAGGAAAATGGAGAAAAAATCAATCAATCAGCACATTCAGAGATTGAAGTCGCTAAGGTGTTGGTCAAGGATGAAGATGAAAAGAATCGTTTGCTTGCAGCAGGGAATGACTTTAACTTTGTAACCAATGTGGATGACATTTTATCAGACCAAGACATTACGATCGTAGTGGAATTGATGGGGCGTATCGAACCTGCTAAAACCTTTATCACTCGTGCCTTGGAAGCTGGAAAACACGTTGTTACTGCTAACAAGGACCTTTTGGCTGTCCATGGTGCAGAATTGTTAGAAATCGCTCAAGCTAACAAGGTAGCACTTTACTACGAGGCAGCAGTAGCTGGTGGGATTCCAATTCTTCGTACCTTGGCAAATTCCTTGGCTTCTGATAAAATCACGCGCGTGCTTGGAGTAGTCAACGGAACTTCTAACTTCATGATGACCAAGATGGTGGAAGAAGGCTGGTCTTACGATGATGCTCTTGCGGAAGCGCAACGTCTAGGATTTGCAGAAAGCGACCCGACAAATGACGTAGATGGGATTGATGCAGCCTACAAGATGGTGATTTTGAGCCAATTTGCCTTTGGCATGAAGGTTGCCTTTGATGATGTAGCTCACAAGGGAATTCGTAACATCACACCAGAAGACGTAGCTGTAGCCCAAGACTTGGGTTATGTAGTGAAATTGGTTGGTTCTATCGAGGAAACTTCTTCAGGAATTGCTGCAGAAGTGACTCCAACCTTCCTTCCTAAAGCGCATCCACTTGCCAGTGTAAATGGGGTAATGAACGCTGTCTTTGTAGAATCTATCGGTATCGGTGAGTCTATGTACTACGGACCAGGTGCTGGTCAAAAACCAACTGCAACAAGTGTTGTGGCGGATATTGTCCGTATCGTTCGTCGCCTGAATGATGGAACCATTGGCAAAGACTTCAACGAATATAGCCGTGACTTGGTCTTGGCAAATCCTGAGGATGTCAAAGCTAATTACTACTTCTCAATCTTGGCTCCAGACTCAAAAGGTCAGGTCTTGAAATTGGCTGAAATCTTCAATGCTCAAGATATTTCCTTCAAGCAAATTCTCCAAGATGGCAAAGAGGGGGACAAGGCGCGTGTCGTGATCATCACACACAAGATTAATAAAGCCCAGCTTGAAAATGTCTCAGCTGAATTGAAGAAGGTTTCAGAATTTGACCTCTTGAATACCTTCAAGGTGCTAGGAGAATAAGATGAAAATTATTGTACCTGCAACCAGTGCCAATATTGGGCCAGGTTTTGACTCGGTCGGTGTAGCTGTAACCAAGTATCTTCAAATTGAGGTATGTGAAGAACGAGATGAGTGGCTGATTGAACACCAGATTGGCAAATGGATTCCACATGACGAGCGCAATCTCTTGCTCAAAATCGCTTTGCAAATTGTACCAGACTTGCAACCAAGACGTTTGAAAATGACCAGTGATGTTCCCTTGGCACGTGGTTTGGGTTCTTCCAGTTCTGTTATTGTTGCTGGGATTGAACTAGCCAACCAACTGGGCCAGCTCAACTTGTCAGACCATGAAAAATTGCAGTTAGCGACCAAGATTGAAGGGCATCCTGACAATGTGGCTCCAGCCATTTATGGTAATCTCGTTATTGCAAGCTCTGTTGATGGGCAAGTTTCAGCAATTGTAGCAGACTTCCCAGAATGTGATTTCCTAGCCTACATTCCAAACTATGAATTGCGTACTCGAGACAGTCGTGGTGTCTTGCCTAAGAAATTGTCCTATAAGGAAGCTGTTGCAGCTAGTTCTATCGCCAATGTGGCGGTTGCGGCCTTGTTGGCAGGAGACATGGCGACTGCTGGGCAAGCAATCGAGGGAGACCTCTTCCACGAGCGCTATCGTCAGGACTTGGTGAGAGAATTTGCGACGATTAAGCAAGTAGCCAAAGAAAATGGTGCCTATGCAACCTACCTCTCTGGTGCTGGGCCGACAGTTATGGTCTTGGCTTCTCATGACAAGATGCCAACGATTAAGGCAGAATTGGAAAAGCAACCCTTCAAAGGAAAGCTTCATGACTTGAAGGTTGATACCCAAGGTGTCCGTGTCGAAGCAAAATAAAGAATAGAAGATAGGATGGGGAAACTCTCGACCAGAGGGCTTCCTATCCTTTTTTTGAAAAGAATTCGAGTTAAAAACTTGATAAAGGAGAAATAAAGATGGCAGAAATTTATCTAGCAGCTGGTTGTTTTTGGGGTCTAGAGGAATATTTTTCACGCATTTCTGGAGTGCTAGCAACCAGTGTCGGCTATGCTAATGGACAAGTCGAAACGACCAATTATCAGCTGCTCAAGGAAACAGACCATGCAGAAACGGTTCAAGTGATTTACGATGAGAAGGCAGTGTCACTCAGAGAAATTTTGCTTTATTATTTCCGAGTCATCGACCCTTTATCCATCAATCAACAAGGGAATGACCGTGGACGTCAGTATCGGACCGGAATTTATTACCAAGATGAAGCTGATTTGCCAGCTATCTACACAGTGGTGCAGGAGCAGGAGCGCATGCTTGGAAGAAAGATTGCAGTAGAGGTGGAGAAACTACGTCATTACATTCTGGCTGAAGATTACCATCAAGACTATCTTAAGAAGAATCCTTCAGGTTACTGTCATATCGATGTGACCGATGCTGAGAAGCCATTGATTGATGCCTCTAACTATGAAAAGCCTAGTCAAGAAGTGTTAAAGGAAAGCTTAACTGAAGAGTCCTATCGTGTCACCCAAGAAGCTGCTACAGAGGCTCCATTTACCAATGCCTATGACCAAACCTTTGAAGAAGGGATTTATGTAGATATCACGACAGGTGAGCCACTCTTTTTTGCCAAGGATAAGTTTGCCTCAGGTTGTGGTTGGCCAAGTTTTAGCCGTCCGATTTCCAAGGAATTGATTCATTATTACAAGGATCTCAGTCATGGAATGGAGCGAATTGAGGTTCGTTCTCGGTCGGGGAATGCTCACTTGGGTCATGTTTTCACAGATGGACCGCGTGAGTTTGGTGGCCTCCGTTACTGTATCAATTCTGCTTCCTTACGCTTTGTGGCCAAGGATGAGATGGAAGAAGCAGGCTATGGCTATCTACTACCTTACTTAAACAAATAAATCAGAGATGGTGGGTGCTTCCCACTTTCTTCATTTCTAGAAAACGAATAGAAGGGATTTATGAAACACTTACTATCTTACTTTAAACCCTACATCAGAGAATCGATTTTAGCACCTTTGTTCAAGCTACTTGAAGCTGTGTTTGAGCTCTTGGTTCCCATGGTGATTGCTGGGATTGTTGACCAATCCTTGCCCCAAAGAAATCAAGGTCATCTCTGGATGCAGATTGGCCTGCTCCTTATCTTTGCAGTAATTGGTGTTGTAGTGGCCTTAATAGCCCAGTTCTACTCAGCTAAGGCTGCGGTAGGTTTTGCCAAGGAATTGACAAACGATCTTTATCGTCATATTTTGTCTTTACCTAAGGACAGCAGAGACTGTTTGACAACTTCTAGCTTGGTGACTCGCTTGATTTCAGATACCTACCAGATTCAGACTGGTATCAATCAATTCCTACGTCTCTTTTTGCGAGCGCCTATTATCGTTTTTGGTGCCATTTTTATGGCTTATCGAATCTCAGCTGAGCTGACTTTCTGGTTCTTGGCCATGGTTGTCATTTTGACCATTGTCATCGTAGGGCTCTCTCGACTGGTCAACCCTCTCTACAGTAGTCTGAGAAAGAAAACGGACCAGCTAGTTCAGGAAACACGCCAGCAATTACAAGGGATGCGAGTTATTCGTGCTTTTGGGCAAGAAAAACGAGAGTTACAGATTTTTCAAACCCTTAACCAAGTCTATGCTAGATTGCAAGAAAAAACAGGTTTCTGGTCTAGTTTATTAACACCTCTGACCTATTTGATTGTCAATGGAACACTCCTTGTCATTATCTGGCAGGGATATATTTCAATTCAAGGAGGCTTACTTAGTCAAGGTGCCCTGATCGCTCTTATCAACTATCTCTTACAGATTTTGGTGGAATTGGTCAAGCTAGCCATGCTGATCAATTCTCTCAACCAGTCCTATATCTCAGCCAAGCGAATCGAGGAAGTCTTTGCTGAGGCTCCAGAAGATATTCATTTAGAATTAGAGAAAAAGCAAGTTACCAGCAATCAGGTTTTACAAGTTCAAGAACTGACCTTTACCTATCCTGATGCGGCCCAGCCTTCTCTGAGAGACATTTCCTTTGATATGAAGCAAGGGCAAATCCTTGGTATTATTGGGGGAACGGGTTCTGGTAAATCAAGTTTGGTGCAAGTCTTACTTGGTCTTTATCCAGTAGACAAGGGAAGCATTGACCTTTATCGAGATGGACGTAGTCCTCGTAATTTAGAGCAGTGGCGGTCTTGGATTGCTTATGTTCCCCAAAAAGTCGAACTCTTTAAAGGAACCATACGTTCCAACTTGACTCTAGGTTTACATCGAGAAGTAACTGACCAAGAACTTTGGCAGGCCTTGAAAATTGCGCAAGCAAAGGATTTTGTCAGTGAAAAGGAAGGGCTCTTGGATGCCCTAGTTGAGGCAGGAGGGCGAAATTTCTCAGGTGGACAAAAACAAAGGCTGTCTATCGCACGAGCAGTCTTGCGCCAAGCCCATTTTCTCATCCTAGATGATGCTACCTCCGCACTGGATACCATTACGGAGTCCAAGCTCTTGAAAGCTATCCGAGAAAATTTGCCAGACACGAGCTTAATCTTGATTTCTCAACGAACCTCAACACTTCGTATGGCAGACCAGATC
>CABTAV010000096.1:0-6706 GCA_902482895.1 uncultured Streptococcus sp.
AGGTCTGCGAAAAAAAGATAGATTTCCTTGTGTTCATCGAACACATCGTCAATCTCCTATTTTTTCATTGTCCTCTGCGTCCTTAATATCTTAGTATAGAATTGGAGAGGTCATGGCTGATGACAAGCTAAGAGCGACTCCTGCGGCTAGAAAGTTAGCGGATGATTTAGGGATCAACCTCTACGACGTTTCTGGCTCAGGTGCAAACGGTCGTGTCCACAAAGAAGACGTGGAAACTTATAAAGACACAAATGTGGTTCGCATTTCGCCACTTGCAAAAAGAATTGCCCTCGAACATAATATTGCTTGGCAGGAAATCCAAGGAACCGGTCATCGTGGTAAAATCATGAAGAAGGATGTTTTGGCCTTGCTTCCTGAAAATATCGAAAACGATAGCATCAAGTCTCCTGCTCAAATCGAAAAAGTGGAAGAAGTTCCTGATAACGTAACACCATACGGTGAAATCGAGCGTATTCCAATGACACCAATGCGTAAGGTTATTGCCCAACGGATGGTTGAATCTTACCTAACTGCGCCAACTTTCACACTCAACTATGAAGTTGATATGACTGAAATGTTGGCTCTTCGTAAGAAGGTGCTTGAGCCAATCATGGAAGCAACTGGGAAGAAGACTACTGTAACAGACCTTCTTTCACTTGCAGTTGTTAAGACTCTTATGAAACACCCTTACATCAACGCTTCATTGACCGAAGATGGAAAGACCATTATCACTCATAACTATGTTAACCTTGCGATGGCAGTTGGAATGGATAATGGATTGATGACACCTGTTGTGTATAATGCGGAGAAGATGAGTCTTTCAGAACTGGTTGTATCCTTCAAGGATGTTATTGGCCGTACCTTGGATGGCAAATTGGCTCCAAGTGAACTTCAAAATTCAACATTCACAATCAGTAACTTGGGAATGTTTGGCGTTCAGTCCTTTGGTCCTATCATCAACCAACCAAACTCAGCTATCCTTGGTGTCAGTTCGACAATCGAGAAGCCAGTTGTCGTCAATGGTGAAATTGTGATTCGCCCAATCATGAGTCTTGGTTTAACAATTGACCACCGTGTCGTAGATGGTATGGCTGGTGCTAAGTTTATGAAGGACTTGAAAGAATTGATTGAAAATCCAATCTCAATGTTGATTTAAGAGCAAGAGTATTCATTTTTAAGATATAGATAAAGGAAGGAAGACATGGCCTTAGAAGTAATTATGCCAAAAGCCGGCGTGGATATGACAGAAGGACAAATCGTCCAATGGAATAAAAAAGTCGGAGAATTTGTAAAAGAAGGAGAAATCCTTTTGGAAATCATGACTGACAAAGTCAGCATGGAATTGGAAGCCGAAGAAGATGGGTATTTGATTGCCATTCTCAAAGGAGATGGTGAAACTGTCCCTGTAACGGAAGTTATCGGTTACCTTGGCGAAGAAGGGGAAAATATCCCAACAGCTGGAGTCGCAGCGCCAGAAGCTAGCCCAGCACCTGCAGCAAGTGCCTCAAACGATGATGGTAAGAGCGATGATGCCTTTGATATCGTTGTCATTGGTGGAGGTCCTGCTGGTTATGTTGCAGCCATTAAAGCTGCTCAACTTGGCGGTAAGGTTGCCCTTGTTGAGAAATCTGAACTTGGTGGAACATGCTTGAACCGTGGTTGTATTCCAACCAAGACCTACCTTCACAACGCTGAAATCATCGAAAACATTGGTCATGCCGCAAACCGTGGTATCGTAATCGAAAATCCAAACTTCACTGTAGATATGGACAAACTACTTGAAACCAAGTCTAAGGTTGTCAATACTTTGGTTGGTGGAGTTGCTGGACTTCTTCGTAGCTACGGAGTTACTGTTCATAAGGGTATCGGTACTATTACTAAAGACAAGAATGTCTTGGTAAATGGTTCTGAATTGCTTGAAACCAAGAAAATCATCCTTGCTGGTGGTTCAAAAGTCAGCAAAATCAACGTTCCTGGTATGGAATCTCCACTTGTCATGACTAGTGACGACATTCTTGAAATGAACGAAGTTCCAGAAAGTCTTGTTATCATCGGTGGTGGAGTTGTCGGTATCGAACTCGGTCAAGCCTTCATGACATTTGGTTCAAAAGTGACTGTTATCGAAATGATGGACCGTATCGTGCCAGCTATGGATGCGGAAGTTTCTAAGAACCTTCGCTTGATCCTTGAACGTAAAGGAATGACCATCTTGACTGGTACTAAACTGCAAGAAATCATCGAAGAAAATGGTCAACTTCGTATTAAAGTTGAAGGAAAAGACGATATCATTGCAAATAAAGCTCTTCTTTCAATCGGTCGTGTGCCAGACATTGAAGGTATTGGCGAAGTTGAGTTTGAATTGGATCGTGGACGTATCAAGGTCAACGAATACATGGAAACTTCTGTTCCAGGTATCTACGCACCAGGTGACATCAACGGTACTAAGATGTTGGCTCACGCAGCTTTCCGTATGGGTGAAGTTGCCGCTGAAAATGCCCTTAAAGGAAATCATGCTGTTGCCAAATTGAATTTGACTCCTGCAGCTATCTACACTCTTCCTGAAGTAGCAGCAGTAGGTTTGACAGAAGAACAAGCCCGTGAGAAATACGATGTAGCCATCGGTAAGTTCAACTTTGCTGCTAACGGTCGTGCTATTGCATCGGATGCAGCTCAAGGTTTCGTTAAAGTTATTGCGGATAAGAAATACGGAGAAATCCTTGGTGTTCATATCATCGGTCCTGCAGCTGCAGAATTGATCAATGAAGCATCGAGCATTATCGAAATGGAAATTACTGTTGAAGAAATGCTGAAGACTATCCACGGACACCCAACCTACTCTGAAGTAATGTACGAAGCATTTGCGGATGTTTTAGGAATGGCCATCCATTCACCTAAGAAAAAATAAAAGAAAGATAGATTAGACTGGAAAGGTGCTTTCCAGTCTCTATCGTATAAAGGGATATCATGAAATACATTATCAATCATTCAAACGACACTGCCTTTAATATTGCCTTGGAAGAATACGCCTTTAAACACCTATTGGATGAGGATCAAATCTTCCTACTTTGGATTAACAAACCATCTATCATTGTCGGACGTCACCAGAACACTATCGAAGAAATCAACCGTGATTATGTTCGAGAAAATGGTATTGAGGTGGTCCGCCGTATCAGTGGTGGTGGAGCTGTTTACCACGATTTAAATAACCTCAACTACACGATTATCTCAAAAGAAGATGAAAATAAGGCCTTTGACTTTAAGAGCTTCTCAACTCCAGTTATCAATACTTTGGCTCAACTTGGGGTTAAAGCTGAGTTCACAGGTCGTAATGACCTTGAGATTGATGGTAAGAAGTTCTGTGGCAATGCCCAAGCCTATATTAATGGCCGTATCATGCACCACGGTTGCTTGCTCTTTGACGTTGATTTGTCAGTCCTAGCAAATGCCCTTAAGGTTTCAAAAGATAAATTTGAATCAAAAGGTGTGAAATCGGTTCGTGCTCGTGTGACCAATATTATCAATGAATTACCAGAAAAAATCACAGTCGAAGAATTCCGTGACTTACTCTTGGAATACATGAAAAAAGAGTATCCAGAGATGACAGAATACGTTTTTTCTGAGAAAGAATTGGCTGAAATTAATCACATCAAGGATACTAAGTTTGGTACTTGGGACTGGAACTATGGTAAATCACCTGAATTTAACGTCCGTCGTGGAACAAAATTCACCAGTGGTAAGGTTGAAGTCTTTGCTAATGTTACTGAATCAAAAATCCAAGACATCAAGATTTATGGGGATTTCTTTGGTATTGAAGACGTTGCTGCAGTAGAAGATGTCCTTCGTGGAGTGAAATATGAACGCGAAGATGTCCTTAAAGCTCTAGAAACTATTGATATCACACGCTACTTCGCTGGTATTAGCCGTGAAGAAATCGCTGAAGCAGTAGTTGGATAAAAAGAAAAAAGAAGTTGGTTGTAGGACCATCTTCTTTTTACGAGTTTTTATTTACATAATTTATTTTATGTATTTTATAAACTATCCAAGGCATTTTTTTGTTCATCATTGACGATATGGGTATAGAGGTCAGTGACTTGTGTACTGGCATGTCCTAGCTGATGGCTGACCAAAACTTGCGATTTAGTCGCATCATAAAGCCTGGTTGCTAGCGTATGGCGCAGTTTATGGGGAGTTACACGGACTTTGAAGTCCTCAGAGTACTTAGCAACCATCTTTTCCACACTGGAAGCATCGATACGATTAGGAAGACCTCTGTAGAGTGTCAAAAAAAGGGCTGTATCTGTTTTTTCTGTCTTATAGCGTTGATTACGAATGGCCAGATAATTCTCTAAATAAGGCTTAGCAAAAGCAGCGACATTGACCGAGTCACGTTTTCCCCCTTTTCGAGTGACATCAATAACCATCATTTTTAGATTGAGATCCCTTAGATCCAGATTAACAGCTTCAGATAAGCGGACACCAGACGCCAAGAGAAGGGCAATGATAGCCAAATCACGTTCTTTATTTTTATTAAATGAAGATAGGGCGCGATTTGAAAGTTGTTGTGGATACTCTTGGTCAATATAAGTTAGAAAACCTTCTGTTTCATTACCTAAAAAGAGTTTTTGCTTGATGTTTTCAGCTCTGGCAGCAAGCGTTTCTTTCTTTTTCTTGGTTGAAACTTTTTTCATTACATTACGATAAAAATAAGGCTCTCCCTGATCGTTTTCAACTTCCTCAGTCAAATACTTGTAAAGACTGGAAAGTGCTGATAAGGTCCGATTGATAGTTGTCTGAGAAACTCCTTGCTTGGTTGTATTAGCATTCAGCAAAGGACGTTCACGTAGGTAAAGGATAAAGGATTCCATGTCTTTCTTAGACATATTTTCCAAGATAGATAAAGGAATATCAGATATTTTATCAACGTTTGAAATTCCAGACTCCAAAACCCAGCTGAAAAATCGATCGTATTCCTTGAGGTATTCGTACAAGGTTGTAAAACTATAGGGGACAGCAAGCTTAGATTGATAGTATTCCAGAACATACCAGGGCATGGCTTGTTTTAGTTTGTCGATTCGTCCTAGTAAAATCTCGCGTTTCATGTATTTTCTCCATAAATAAACTCTACTAGTAGTATAGCATAGACTCGTATATTTTTCAAGAAAATTATAGTTTTTCGGAAAGATGTAACAAGAAACTTAAAACAGAAGTCTAACTTTTTTATAAAACTGAATTTTTTAAAAATCAAAACTTCCACTTAAAATGTACATTATTAGAGTGAGAACTGAAATGTCTTCAAATGTAGATATTGCATCTATACTCTATAACTACAAAAAAAGTCTCAATAATATTGAGACTTTTCATTTAACTATTCTTAATACAGGACCTTTTTGTGCCAATTGATAATTATCATTAATTGAAATATCTAATGATTTTTCTAACTCATCTTTGGGCAGAGATAAGTTAGAAATTAGTTCATTTTTTTGTAAAATATCATTACTGATAATTAAGTCAAATACTTTACGGTAAAGACTAGGTTTCTCAGGAGTCAATTCATCATCCAAAGGCTCACGCTTCTTCCATTTATTAAAGCCAATTTTCCTAAACAAATATAATTTTTGATCATCATTGATTAACTCTAACTGATAAGTTCTCATAATCATTGATTGAATAGAAACTTTCCAATATTTTTTTAACTCAATATAAAAGTCTAAATTAGTAGATAACAAAGATTTTAAAAAACCATTCTCAGGTAACAATAAACAAGAAGCAAAATAGTTTGCCTGATTCTCAATAATATTCTTTAATTCCTGAGAGGTATAGTCGTGAATACTTTCAATATCTCCATGAAGTAAAATATGACCTAATTCGTGTGCAATATTAAAACGACGACGTACAGCAGATTCTCCATTATCTGTCAGCATGATATACGGTCTGTCTTCAATCCATTCTGACACTGCATCCAATTTGTCATCAGACATATTGGACTCAACAACAATAATACCATTAACTTCTGCAATCTCAGTGAGATTAGAAATTGGTATATCTTTACCTAATCCCCATAGTTCTCTTAATTCTTTAGCTTTTTCCTCAATATCGTTATTAGTAATATCGTAAATAGTTTTCGTTAAAATGTCAGGTAGAGTTAATTCAGGAAAATTAACATACTGAGACAGCAAATCATAAATTTCCTTTTGAAATTCTAACCTGACAGCTTGCATATCCCTTGCTCTTTTAGTAGCCGCAGATTGACTACGAAAAAAAGTGGCCCCTTCGTAAAACCTTTTAGGTTCAGAAGTAAAATAGGCGTATGGAAAATCTAGTTCAGCAACAATTGTCATTAACTTACTTGCTCCTGGATGTGTTTTCCCTAATTCATAATTAGAAATCATTTGTCTAGATATTCCTGTTCGTTCAGCCAATTCTTTTTTAGTTAATCCTCTGGCTATTCTAGCCTTAGTTAATTTAGAGGGACTAAATATTCCTTGTTCCATTTACTTCTCTCCTAAGAAGCTCTTCTGACAGCTCCGTTAAAGTCAAATCTAGTTTCTTTTGAGTGGTCTGCTCTTGGTCTTTCGAGGCAACAATCCGCTGGGCATTCATAATATCTACTTTCTCAATCCATTGCTCTGTATCAACATTTGGCAAACCCAGCTGAACAAATTGCAGGTGATGATTCTTTCCGCCGTATGTTAAGAGGAGAAATGGT
>CABTAV010000097.1:0-6612 GCA_902482895.1 uncultured Streptococcus sp.
ACCAAGGTGTTTCATAGCAGAACCTGATTTAGGATCCATGATATTCAAGTAAGATGCTGGGTCTTGATAGCTTGGAGCCCATCCTGTACTGTTCAAATCATAATCTTTTTGAGAAGGAACACGCGCTTGAGAAGTGATTGTTTCCTTTTCATTATCTGTCATTTGAAGAACGTCGATAACAACATTTTCAGCACCAAGAGTTGATTCAATAGACTGTTTGAAAGAGTTGCTTTGTTGAACAGCGATGGTATCTGTTTGTTCAACTGGGACATCCAAGTGAATTGGGAATGTTACCCCTTTAGATTCCAAGTCTTTCTTAGCTTTTTCGAAAGCAGCTTTAGCCTTGTCAGGATTGTAGATAGAATCCTTACCGTCAACTAGCTCAACATCTTTCCATTGGTCACCATAGTTCACCAACTCTGCTTGAGCGATTTGACCAAAGTTTTTACCACCTGCTTGTACAAAGTTGTCAGGAACGAGGCTGTTACGAATAATCTTGTCCGCACCGTCTTCACCATTTAGCTGGGCAGCATAAGAATGGCGGTTGAAGGCAAAGTTGATAGCCTGACGGAAGTCCTTATTAAGCATAGCTTCTTTAGTAGAAGTCTTTTGCTCTTCACTTGTTTTCGCAGTTTTATTATATGATTGACGATTTACGTTAAAGGTGAAGTAATAACTACTTGAGTCCTGTGGGCTATAAGTGATTTTATCTCCGTATTGTTCCAAAGTTGAAGCAAAGTTTGAGCTACTTGGGAAGAGACGGGCTGTCGTATAGGCACCTGAAGAGAAGCTACGAATCAACGATTCCTGATCAGAACCATCGTAGTAAGTCAATTTGACCTTTTCAATTTTTACCTTTTCTTTATCCCAGTAATTTGGGTTTTTCTCGTATTCGATCAACGATTTAGAAGTCAAGGTCTTCAAGATATAAGGACCATTGTAAAGAATCCCTGCTGGAGTAACTGCTCCATAATCTTTACCTGATGCCTTCAAAAACTCTTCATTTACAGGCAACATCGTTGCTGTGGTGACTTTAGAGTTCCAGAAGCTTTCTGGTTTGTTTAGGGTATATTCAACTGTATAATCGTCCAAGGCCTTAACACCAACTGTAGAGAAATCATTCGTTTCACCAGTCATGTAGGCATCCAAGCCCTTGATTGAATTTTGGATGAGAGAGACACCGTCTGACTTACCGTCAGCTACGTGTTTTAGTCCTGTCACAAAGTCATGGGCTGTTACTTCGGCATATTCTTCACCCTCAGAAGTGTACCATTTCACTCCTTTACGAAGTTTGTAGGTATAAGTCAAACCATCTTTTGACACAGACCAATCTTCAGCCAAGGAAGGAATAACATTTCCGTATTGGTCGTTTTCCATCAAGCCATCAACCACGTTCCCGATGACATCTGTTGTCGATGTACGAGTCGCTATACTATAGTCCAAAGATGCAGGATCTACTGCATAGACATAAGAAAATGTTGTCGGTGCATCTGCTTCTTTATCAGCTTTTCCACAAGCCACTAAAAGAGCTGTTGTACTCAGGACCACTCCTGCTGTTAAGAGCCACTTTTTCGATTTCATAAAAAATCTCCTTTGGTTTATTTTAATCTACTTTTACAATCCAACCTTCTGGTGCTTCAATATCACCAAACTGAATACCTGTCAATTCATCATAGAGTTTACGAGTCACAGGACCAACTTCTGTTTCACTATAGAATACATGGAAATCATCACCGTGTTGAATACCTCCAATTGGTGAAATAACTGCTGCCGTACCACAGGCACCTGCCTCTACAAAACGATCCAGATTATCAATTGGGACATCACCCTCGATAGGTGTCAAGCCCAAGCGGTGTTCTGCCAAATAAAGTAAAGAATACTTAGTAATAGATGGCAAAATAGATGGACTCAATGGTGTTACAAATTCATTATCAGCTGTAATTCCAAAGAAGTTAGCTGAACCGACTTCTTCAATCTTTGTATGAGTTGAAGGGTCTAGATAAATAACATCTGAAAAATGGCGTGATTTGGCCAATTTCCCTGGCAAGAGACTTGCAGCATAGTTCCCACCAACCTTAGCAGCACCTGTACCATTTGGAGCGGCACGGTCGTATTCATCCTGAATCAAGAAGTTGGTTGGAACCAAACCACCCTTAAAGTAATTACCAACTGGCATAGCAAAGATAGTAAAAATGTACTCCTCTGCTGGTTTTACCCCGATAATATCTCCAACACCAATCAAAAGTGGACGAAGATAAAGGGTTCCACCTGTTCCGTATGGTGGTACGTATTCTTCATTCGCGCGGACAACCGCCTTACAAGCTTCTACAAACATGTCTGTCGGAACTTGTGGCATCAAGAGACGATCACAAGTACGTTGCAGGCGTTTAGCATTTTCGTCTGGACGGAAAAGTTGAACACTACCATCCTTAGTACGATAAGCTTTCAAACCTTCAAATGCTTGTTGGCCATAGTGAAGACTTGGAGAAGACTCTGAAATATGCAAAGTTGCATCCTCTGTAAGCTCTCCTTGATTCCATTGTCCATTTTTAAAATGAGCAATATAGCGATAAGGTAATTTCATATAGGAAAAGCCGAGATTTTCCCAATCAATCGTTACTGTCATATTCCACTCCTTATTCTAAAAACCTATTTCTTTTATTCTACTATTCTACACTTTTTTTCTAAAATAGCAAGCATATTTTGTAATTTTCAGAAAATTTCTTCAATAAAAAGAACCAGCTCTTAGAACTGATTCTTCATTTCACTTATTTGGTTTCTGTAAATATCTCTTTAAGATAAGCGTCAAAAACTTCTTCATCTGAAATCGTGTCAGAGATGAAGCTACCGTTACTAGTCCGTTCTGACAGATTCAAGTCTTGCAATCGGCTTTCATAGATTGTTCCTTTGTTGGATTGAACAAGCAGAGTTTGGTCGTTCTCTTCTACTTCAGTACTGAAGAGATCACCTACAAATCCTTGTTCTGCAACTGCTCCTGCTAAGAAGACACGATGCGGTTTGTTTTTTAACTCACGCAAGACTTGTAGTCCTCGTTTGGCACGGCTGGTCGCTGGAATTTCCTCAATAGAAACACGTTTCAAACTTCCACGCTGAGTCAAGAGGTAGAAGGATGAGGTATTACAGATAAAGGCCGATTGGAGGACATCATCTTCTTTCAGATTCATAGCCTTGACACCTGCAGCCTTGGCACCGACAACTGGAACCTCTTCGATATTGAAACGAAGCGCATAACCATTTAGACTAATCAAGAGTACATCATCCAGTTTAATCGGAGCTACTGCCACAATTTGATCTGTCTCATCTTTGAGCTTAGCATACTTGACAGACTTAGATTTATAGGTCCGCCATGGAGAGAATTCTTTGCGTTCTACGCGTTTGATTTGACCAAGACGAGTCGCTGCAAAATAAGTTGTCGCATCATCAAACTGATCCACGACTTCCACATAAAGGATTTCTTCGTTCGTTTCGAAGTTTGTAATGGTTTGGCTCAAATGCTCTCCGATATCCTTCCAACGAATATCTGCTAATTCATGGATTGGTCGATAAATAATATTTCCAAGAGTCGTGAACATCAAGAGATGCTGGGTAGTCTTGGCAGATTGAACAAAGATCAAGCGGTCATCATCACGTTTGCCAACTTCTTCCAGAGTGGAAGCCGCAAAGGAACGTGGGCTGGTACGCTTGATATAACCTGCCTTGGTCACGCTGACATAGGTATCCTCCTCAGCAATCAAACTAGCTGTATCAATCTCGATTGCTTTTGCAGTGTCTTCTAAAGTACTCAAACGCGGAGTCGCAAACTTCTTCTTAACCTCACGAAGTTCTTTCTTCATGAGATTGTACATAGTCCGCTCATCACCGATAATAGTCGCCAGCATGGCAATCTTTTCACGAAGTTCTGCTTCTTCTTCCTGTAAGACAACCACATCGGTATTGGTCAAACGATACAATTGCAAGGTAACGATGGCCTCAGCCTGCTCCTCTGTAAAATCATAGCTAACTTTGAGATTTTCCTTGGCATCCGCCTTATTCTCAGAAGCA
Organism: uncultured Streptococcus sp.; assembly: GCA_902482895.1. Classification (GTDB taxonomy): domain Bacteria; phylum Bacillota; class Bacilli; order Lactobacillales; family Streptococcaceae; genus Streptococcus. The sequence goes on from CABTAV010000097.1 coordinate 4,063, forward strand.
CGGATAAGAGCAATGACTTCATCCAAAATAGAAATCACGCGAATCAAACCTTCGACGATATGGAGACGTTTCTCAGCCTTTTCCTTGTCAAAGCGTGAACGCGCCAAAATCACTTCACGACGGTGGGCAATATAGCTAGACAAGATTGGAACAATACCGACCTGACGAGGTGTGAAATTGTCAATCGCCACCATGTTAAAGTTGTAGTTGATTTGCAGGTCAGTGTATTTGAAAAGATAATTAAGAACAAGCTCCGTATTAGCGTCTTTCTTAAGTTCAATAGCGATACGAAGACCATCACGGTCAGACTCATCTCGCACCTCAGCAATACCAGCCACCTTATTATTGACACGAACATCATCGATTTTCTTAACTAGATTGGCCTTGTTGATTTCATAAGGAATCTCAGTAATAACGATTTGTTCCTTACCACCTTTTAACTTTTCAATCTCAGTCTTGGAACGAACAACTACGCGCCCTTTCCCAGTTTCATAGGCTTTCTTGATTTCATCACGGCCTTGGATGATAGCTCCTGTAGGGAAATCTGGCCCAGGCAAGAATTCCATGAGTTTATCAACCTTTGTAGTTGGGTGGTCAATCATGTAAACCGTCGCATCTATGACCTCAGCTAAATTATGAGGTGGAATATCTGTCGCATAACCAGCTGAAATACCAGTCGATCCATTTACCAAGAGATTTGGAAAGGCTGCTGGCAAGACTGTCGGCTCTTTCTCGGTATCGTCAAAGTTCCAAGCAAAAGGAACTGTCTTTTTCTCGATATCCTGAAGAAGGTAGCCTGCAATCTCTGACAAACGAGCCTCAGTATAACGCATAGCCGCAGGCGGATCTCCGTCCATAGAACCGTTATTACCGTGCATTTCGACTAGAATCTCACGATTTTTCCAATCCTGTGACATACGAACCATGGCATCATAGATAGAACTGTCACCGTGTGGGTGGAAATTCCCCATGATGTTACCGACAGACTTGGCCGACTTGCGGTAACTCTTATCAAAGGTATTGCCATCCTTATTCATCGAATAAAGAATACGGCGCTGAACCGGCTTCAAGCCATCACGAATATCTGGCAAAGCCCGGTCTTGAATAATGTACTTGGAGTAGCGACCAAAGCGCTCTCCCATAATGTCCTCCAGGGACATGTTTTGAATGTTACTCATATAGGATACAGAGCCTGTAAAATACCAAGTGAAAATAGAAAATTCTTGAAGTAAGCAAGCTCACAAGAAAATTTATCTTTTTCACCCAGCATTTAGGGCGTGTTCAACTCCTTTCAAAAAATATAGAGTAGGTTTTTATGCAGTAAAAGATATTTTACGGGAATTAGTTCCATGTTCAGTTACCGTGAGTAACCAAACAATCCTTTCTGTAGTTTAATCTTTTAAATTAGTCAGCGATTTAGAAGTCTCTCCTCAGCATACTCAATCATCTTCTCCGCAACTTTCTTATCGTAGTTAAAGCCCATCTTGTTAGCAAGGGATTGAGCTTCTTGGTGGAAAAGTTCCATCGTAGCAAATAAAGACTGAGTGAGTTTTTCTATATTTGAAAAATCCAGTAGATTTGAGAATTCCTTCTCTTTCTCAGCAGGTAAATAGTTAAAAAGATACTTATAATTCTTGCCTATGTCGATTACTCCCCTATCACTGGCTACCTGCCAGGCTAAGACCTTCAAGAGTTCTTGGTGACAAATGCCGTAGAGATGATCCGTTGCATAGATGACTTGATGGCGACAGATTCCTTTGACCACGTAAGCTGACACCCACCAAAATTCATTGCAGGAATTTTTAAAATCCGTTTCAGTAGTTGGATGTATCCAGAAACGCTTTGGACTGGGAGAATATGACTCAAACAAGCCCTTCTCATCTTCTAAAACAGTGAATCCTGCTTCACTGTCCACCCATTCTTGAATGTGTTCTTTAGGGCAAAGAGTCAAATCAATACGATTGCCATCTTCAAAAAGCATGAGATAAAGACAACGATTACCAAGACTGACTTCTTGCTCGATAATGCGTTTCCCAAACTGATTCAACCAGGAAAGGTCACTTGTCAGATTATCAAAATCATCCACAATATAGACTACATCATAGTCTTGAAATTCATCTGTTGGAGCTTTTGGACAAGCACGCGAACCAGACATAGCGACAGCTTTGACTTGTAAAGTTTTGGCTACCTGTAAAATCAATCTCAGCATTTGCTCTTGACTTCTATATTTTCTGCTCATATCTTTTATAGAGTTATTTTTCATAACTATCTTGCTCCACTTGTTTTTGGAGGATTCTTATTCTTTTCTTCTCAAGCTCTCCTACTATCACTTGGATAGTTGAACAAATCCCAAAAACCAACAAAAACAGATAAATACCACTTTTTTGATATATTGTCAGTGCTCGCCATATCACAAATATATTTACTAATGAAAATAGGAAAAGCAAAAAAGCATTGAATCGAAGTATTATAGCGAACTTGCTCTTAAAATACCTATAATGTTTTCCAATCCTATAGAGCGTATATAGTGAGAAAACAATTATCAAAGGG
>CABTAV010000098.1:0-6594 GCA_902482895.1 uncultured Streptococcus sp.
AATAGCTATGAAGAGAGGGTCATAGTTACTCAGGATAAAACCAAAAAGAGGAAAGAGTAGAACTCCGATAACGGCTGCGATAGATGCTGCGACACTAGATAGTGAAATCATACTGCCTAGATAGAGGGTTCCAAAGAAAACAACTGCAAGGTAGAGACAGAAGACAGGCGCAAATCCGAAAATCACTCCCGCACTGGTTGCGACAGCCTTTCCACCCTTAAATCCTGCAAAGATAGGGAAGGTATGCCCAATGACAGCCAAAAGTCCAAAGATGAGAGGCGAAACGCCTTGCAGATGAAACATAATCGGAAGAAGCGTTGCTAGGGTTCCTTTGAAAAAGTCAATCACAAAGGTCGCCATACCTGCTTTCTTGCCTAAAATTCGGAAGGTGTTGGTTGTCCCGGTGTTACCAGAACCATGTTCTCGCAGATTGATTTGAAAGAATACTTGTCCAATCCAGAGACCAGACGGAATCGAACCCAGCAGATAAGCTAGGATTAATAAAACTATTGTAATCATACTCCTATTATATCATGAAATGGAGAAGAAAGGCAGAGAATCTCTTCTGAAATTGTCACACCGGAGAAAGAAAAATTTTGCAAAATCCTTAGAAAACCTGTAGAATAGTAAAGATGAACGAATAGGAGGTTCCTTGTGTCAAAAAAGGAAATCAATATTAATAATTATAATGATGATGCCATTCAGGTGCTAGAAGGGTTGGATGCGGTTCGAAAACGTCCAGGGATGTATATCGGATCGACCGATGGTGCTGGTCTCCATCACCTAGTCTGGGAAATCGTCGATAATGCTGTCGATGAGGCCTTGTCTGGATTTGGTGACCGTATTGATGTGACCATTAATAAAGACGGCAGTTTAACGGTTCAAGACCACGGACGTGGTATGCCGACAGGTATGCACGCGATGGGGATCCCAACAGTTGAGGTTATCTTTACCATTCTCCACGCAGGAGGAAAATTTGGTCAAGGTGGTTATAAGACATCAGGTGGTCTCCACGGGGTAGGTTCTTCTGTTGTTAATGCTCTTTCAAATTGGCTGGAAGTTGAAATTACCCGTGACGGGGCAATCTATAAGCAACGTTTTGAAAATGGTGGAAAACCTGTTACGACCTTAAAGAAAATCGGTACAGCACCCAAGTCTAAGACAGGTACCAAAGTCACCTTCATGCCGGATGCGACTATCTTTTCTACGACAGACTTCAAGTACAATACCATTTCAGAGCGTCTTAATGAATCAGCTTTTCTCTTAAAAAATGTAACCTTGTCCCTTACGGACAGGCGTACAGATGAAGCGATTGAATTCCACTATGAGAACGGGGTGCAGGACTTTGTTTCTTACCTCAACGAAGACAAGGAAACCTTGACGCCAGTCCTTTACTTTGAAGGGGAAGACAATGGTTTCCAAGTGGAAGTGGCCCTCCAGTACAATGACGGATTTTCAGATAACATTCTATCCTTTGTCAATAACGTTCGCACCAAAGATGGTGGTACGCACGAGACAGGACTTAAGTCTGCCATTACCAAGGTTATGAATGACTATGCGCGTAAGACGGGGCTTCTCAAGGAAAAAGATAAAAACCTTGAAGGGTCAGATTACCGTGAAGGGTTAGCAGCTGTTCTTTCTATCTTGGTTCCTGAAGAACACCTCCAGTTTGAAGGACAGACCAAGGACAAGCTAGGAAGCCCTCTTGCTCGTCCCGTTGTGGATGGCATTGTGGCGGATAAGTTGACCTTTTTCCTTATGGAAAATGGTGAATTGGCTTCTAACCTAATCCGCAAGGCTATTAAGGCCCGTGATGCTCGCGAAGCGGCACGAAAAGCACGTGATGAGAGCCGAAATGGGAAGAAAAACAAAAAAGACAAGGGCTTGCTGTCTGGGAAATTGACCCCAGCCCAGTCTAAGAATCCAGCTAAGAATGAACTCTATCTAGTCGAGGGAGATTCTGCCGGAGGTTCTGCCAAACAAGGTCGTGACCGCAAATTCCAAGCTATCCTACCTCTTCGTGGTAAGGTCATCAATACAGCCAAGGCCAAGATGGCGGATATCCTTAAAAATGAGGAAATCAACACCATGATTTATACCATTGGTGCTGGTGTCGGAGCAGACTTCTCTATTGAAGATGCCAACTATGACAAGATCATTATCATGACCGATGCGGATACCGATGGTGCCCATATCCAGACCTTGCTCTTAACGTTTTTCTACCGTTACATGCGTCCCCTAGTTGAGGCAGGCCATGTCTATATCGCCCTTCCACCTCTTTACAAGATGTCCAAAGGGAAAGGAAAGAAAGAAGAAGTAGCCTACGCTTGGACAGACGGAGAACTAGAAGAACTCCGTAAGCAGTTCGGCAAAGGCGCAACACTCCAACGATATAAAGGTCTTGGTGAGATGAATGCGGACCAACTCTGGGAAACAACCATGAATCCAGAAACCCGTACCCTCATCCGTGTTACGATTGAAGACCTAGCACGCGCCGAACGCCGCGTCAATGTCCTCATGGGAGATAAGGTCGAACCACGTCGTAAATGGATTGAAGATAATGTCAAGTTTACGCTGGAGGAGAGTGGGGAACTTATATTTTGAAAGAAGTATAGAAAAAGGAGAAAAATGAATGAAAAATAAAGTTTATTATGGCGAATATTCCTTGGAGCATTGGATTAAGTTAATTTTAAAGAAGAATATTGTATTACCTGATTATCAACGTTATTATGTTTGGAATCAAGAAAAAGTTAAAACGCTAATTGAGAGTTTTAATAAAAAAGAATTTGTTCCCCCAGTTACTGTTGGAGCTTTTACTGATGAAGAAGGGAGGAAAAATTTAATTCTAGATGGGCAACAGCGTTTAACGTCTATATTTCTTGCTTACTTAGATTTATTTCCGAATCGTAAGTGTGAAGATTGGGCACCTAAAGATTTCATTCCTCTAGCTAATACCAATGATGATTCTGAAATTGATGAAGGTAATGATTATAAAGGAGTAGATTGGAATTTTAATAGACTTCTATCAATCGGAAGTTCAAAAGCAAGCATAAAAGAAAAGGTAAAGACGGAGCAATATATTACTCTAAATGTAGATATTGGAGAAGATTTTTTTAAAGATAATTATTTAGGTTTTTCATTTATTGTACCTAGTTATGATGGAGAAGAACGTAAAAAAGAGCAAATAAAGTTTTATTCTTCTGTTTTCCGTCATATAAACATTCAGGGGGAAGTATTGTCGAATGTAGAAAGCAGACGATCTTTATATTACCTGAATGATGCTTTAGAACCATTTTTTGATCCTGATATTTTTAAAAATATTAAATTAAATGATAAGAAGTTAGATTTTGTACGCTATCTAGCAATTTTGGATAGTTACAAAAATCAAGATTATAATATTCCTCAAGTTGCTGCAGGATATGGAAATAAACTTGAACAGTTTTATACAGATTATGTTTATAAAATTGCTGAAGAATTCGAATTTGATTTTGATTTTGTTAATAAAATCTCAATTCTTTCTAAGAACTTAGAATATGATTTTTTTCCGAAAAATTTTCCGTCAATTATTGATGCAGATGTCTATATGTTTGGGTTAATTTATTTTTCTATTTTTCATGAGAAAAAACTCATTATTGCGAAAAATAGTAATCTAAAAGCTGAGATTGAAAATAAAATAATTGAATTAAAAGATTTGAAGATTAAAGCTGGACAAGAGTTTGAGGGCACTCTCTATTCTGATGATTATGAATATGGCTACTATCATCAGAAGAGCCCCAATGCTTTGAAGTATATTAGACTTAGATTAAAAGAATCCCTAGAGTTGTATAAGGAGTATTTTAGTGAGTAAGCATACAGATTTTATTTTAACTCCTATAACTACTATTTTGGAAGAAGCAGTTGCTGCAACTAATAGTATTGGTGATGGAATTGAAACCTACCCTTTGTGTGATTATATTTTACAAGCTGTATTTCTGAAAATGACAGGTTTTCAAGAGCAAAAGATGAAATGCATTGCTTGGGAGTTGGGAACAAATGATTTCGAGTTTCGATATTGGTGGTTAAAAGAAACTAAGTTAGGAACCTATTCATCATATGACCAGAAAAATAGTATTTATAAAGAATTTTGTCAGGTACTTAGGAGAATAAATATAGATTTTGGTATGAATGAAATCAATAAACAGATTTTATTAGAGAATACTACTCAAAAGATTAATGAAATATTTAAAGATTCAAACCTAATTTCTTGGATTCGTGCCGATTTTTCTTATTTTGTATCAGATGATTGGATTGATACTGATCAATTTTTGAAAGATGAAAAAAATATGTTTGTGTCCATGCCAAACGAAAATAATAAACCTGAGAAGCCAAAGAGAAAAGAAAAAGATAGTGAGCAAGGATATGAAGATAAACTTAGGGAATATAATAGTAAATATACTAATTATATAAAAAATATAGAGCATAATTTAAAATGTAAGTATGAAAATATGTTTAATCAACGTAATCGATTGGCACATAATACTTTATCTTATCAGCAAAACTTACCGACATTAACTAAATTAGTTAATGAAACTCAAGAATCTAGAAATTATTTTATTTGGTTTGGACTGTTAACTTTAATTGATAATATTTTTATGGAATTGTATCGACTATATCAAGATGGATTGGAAGATAAGCTTGATTATTAAAAGTGATAAAAAGAAATAACTCATCCCACACGAATAATCACCTTTCCCAGTTTTAAAACAAGAAATCCCACCTGAAGAATATCTTGTTTAGGGATAAATAACCCAAATCACACACATGTGTGTTGCGTTATTGGAGTAAAATACGAATATTTAGCTATGTTCTGAACTATTTTAGAGTAAAAACTTAAAACACATCATTGAAAGAGGAGTTTTATGAAAAAAGAATATGGGATCACGAGTTTAACTGTACGCAATTTAGAAAACAACGGATTCTTCCAACTTCTATCTGAGAGTAAGGACGAGTTGGGGGCTTTTACAAAAGCCAATAAGTCTGAGCAGGTTTATGCAACGAAGCTTAGGGATATGGAAAAACTTCTTGAGACCTTGCAAGCTGGTTTGTACCGTTCCAAGGCCAGTCAAACGGTGGCTAGTCTGGAAGCATCTGATCGTGAGCGTGATGATGCGCTTTCTACCTTGACTGGTTTGGTCAAGGCCTTCTCTCGTGTGAAAGAAGCAAGTAGCAAGGAAGCTTACGACAAACTCAACAAACTTTTCAAAAATTATGCTGGGCTAACGAGTATGAGCTACGAAAAAGAGACAGAAGCTATTAACCATTTGCTCAAGGAGCTAAAAGATAGTGACTACCAAACTGCCCTTGCAACCCTGCATTTGACAACTCATGTAGAAACCTTAACAAAGGAGCAGGCTCAGTTTGAAAAAGCCTATAAGGAGCGCTTGGCTGAGCAAAAGGGAAAGGAACCTAGTCAAAACAAGGAAGTCCGTGCGAAACTTCAAGAAATTTATGACTTCCTTGTGGATTTTACTGCAATCAACGCTTATGCTTATCCAGATAAAAAGCAGTATGCCGATCTCCGTGACCATCTCAACGCTATCCGTAGTCGCTATAAAAAACGCAAGCCAGCTAAGAAGGCGAGGGAAGAAGCGACGGAGAGCAACTAGAATATAACTAAATTTGAGTTGAAAAATTGTTAGTGGTCGCATCGGATTTGAAAGGAGTAGAAAATGATAATCAGACCTGCAAGCACAAAAGATTGTCAAGCTATTTATTCCCTTTATCAAAATGAAAAATGGCTTTCTTTTACAGAGGAAAAAGTGAAATCATTATTTTCAACAAATCTGTCCCATTACTTGGTGCTTGAAGAGGACCAGAAAATCCTTGGCTTTGCACGCTACTTGACAGATGAAGTCATGACGACCTTTTTAGCTGAGATTATCATTGATAAAGCCTATCGCGGAAAAGGATTGGGACGGCGATTGATCGCTGAAATTCATCAAAAATATCCTTTGACTCGCATTGAATTAATATCAGAAGCGGATGGATTTTATCAGACAGTAGGTTTTAAACCTGTGGGAACAGGGCTTAGAAAATCTATCTAAATGAAAAGAGCTGTATTTATGACGCTTGACAACAAACTGGGTCTGACAGATTCGCTTGAACTATCCAAGATGGAAGAAAAAATCAGCAAAACCCGAGCGAAAGAGCTTTTTGAAAAGCAGCTTCTGGACGATAAAGCAACTGGCACCTATGCGACTCTGGCCGTTATTAATGGCTTCTTATTTAAAGAAATCTATGACTTCGCCGACCAGATTCGGACAGTCAATCTCGCCAAAGGGAATGTTCGCTTTGCGCCTGTCATATGCATCTAGCAGCTTCCTTGGAAAATATTGACAGGATGCCTCAGCAGACATTTGAGCAGATTGTCGAAAAGTACCTTGAGCTAAATATCGCCCATCCTTTCCGCGAAGGGAATGGACGCGCCATGCGGATTTGGCTAGATTGTATTCTTCGTCAGAAGCTAGGGAAAGTGGTAGATTGGAACGCCATTGATAAGGATGAATACCTGAATGCCATGAAGCGTAGTGCAGTGTCGACTGGAGAACTCAAGTA
>CABTAV010000099.1:0-6582 GCA_902482895.1 uncultured Streptococcus sp.
CCAATCGCTCCCGACGGTGTTCCTGCAAAAACTCCAGATGCTACTCGTGATGTGGTCAAACACATCTACAATGGTGCCTTGTTGAAGGATATCTTTGCAGAAGAAGATGAGCAAATCCAGCTGGTATCTGGCTTAGATCATCCATTTTCCCTTCCTGCAGGCCATGACAATGCTGGATTCCTTTATGACCAAAACTCAGGTCGCTTCCTGCTTTTCAAGACAGAGGCTCCTTGCTTTGTAGTCTACACAGCAAACTTTGTGGATGAAAGTGTCATCATAGGAGGTCAGCCAATGGTACAGCACAATGGGATTGCCCTTGAAGCACAGGCTTTACCAGATGCTATTCACAGTGACCTCAAAGACCAAGTCATTCTTAAAGCCGGTCAAACCTTCACTAGTAAGACACGTTATGAGCTTGTTGTGAAGTAAAAAAGCTGGGCAAAAAGTTTTTAAAATTAGAAAAACGCATATTATCAGATGCTGAAAACTTTGATAATATGCGTTTTATTATGGAAAGATTTACTTTATCTTATCCTGAACGGGCGTTATTGCTCCGCATCTCTTAAGTTGTCTGGCTTGACTTTCTTGATGGAAGTTATATAATAGATGTAACAATTATAATTACAACAAAAGGAGGATCGTTTATGACCTATGACTACAAGAGCCACATTTATTTAGCAGAGGCAGTTTTAAATGTGAAGGACTTGGCAAGTCAAACAGCCTTTTATCAGCAGATTATTGGTTTAGAAATCTTATCTCAAACTGAGACAGAGGCTGTTCTGGGCCTTGGAGGAAAAGCCTTGGTACACTTGATTCAAGCACAAGAGAGCGGAGAAGTAAGGGAACATTATGGTCTTTACCATTTGGCCATTCTTTTGCCGACGCGAAAGGCTTTGGCGAATGTCTTGAAGCACCTGACAGATTTACAGATTCCTCTTGTCGGCGGTGCAGATCACGGTTACAGTGAGGCCCTTTATTTGGAGGACTTGGAGGGGAATGGCATTGAACTCTATCGAGACAAGCCGGTTTCTACATGGGATATTCGAGAAGATGGGCGTATTATCGGGGTGACTGAGGCCCTTGCGGCGCAGGATATCTATGAGTTGGGGGAAAGAGTAGAGCCTTTTATCCTAGCAGAAGGTACGAGAATGGGGCATATCCATCTTTCTGTTAAGGATAGTCGAAAGTCCAGCCAGTTTTATCAAAAGGTGTTAGGGCTAGAGGATAAATTCAGTGTACCTAGTGCTAGTTGGATTGCAGCTGGGGACTATCATCATCATTTGGCAGTCAACGAATGGGGAGGAAAAGGTCTGGCTCCGCGTAAGCAAGGTTTACCAGGTTTGGCCTACTATGTCATCGAAGTTGCAAGTAAGGAAGAACTGTTAACGATTGCCCAGCGAGCAAAAGAAGTTGATGCACCAATCAAGTGGCTGACATCTAGCCAGCTGGAAATCACAGACCCAGACGGAATTGTGACTCGTATCCGCTTAGACAGGATGTGATGACAATCAGAACATCAATTGTAGAAAGTGCTCTTTATCTTAGTCAGATACGTAGAAAATTTGATATGATAGTAGGGAATAAGGAGAAGAGTGCTATGACTAGCGAATACCAAAAAATGATAGCAGGAGAGTTTTACCGTCCATCGGATACAGAATTGCGGACCTTGGCTCAGGCTTCTCGCCAAAAACAGGCTGCTTTTAACAAGGAAGAAGATCCCTTAAAGGGAGCCGAAATCATCAAGACTTGGTTCGGCTCGACTGGACAAAATATCTTTGTCAATCCACGACTGGTAGTCGATTATGGAGTCAATATCCATCTAGGGGAAAATTTTTATTCTAATTGGAACTTGACCATGCTGGATGTTTGTCCGATTCGCATCGGGAACAATGCTATGATTGGTCCCAACTGTCAGTTCTTGACTCCCCTCCATCCATTGGACCCGCAGGAACGTAATTCAGGTGTTGAATACGGCAAGCCTATTACTATCGGAGATAATTTCTGGGCTGGAGGAGGTGTCATTGTCCTTCCTGGAGTAACACTGGGCAATAATGTTGTTGCTGGAGCAGGGGCTGTAATCACCAAGTCCTTCGGCGACAACGTTGTCCTAGCTGGTAATCCTGCGCGTGTGATTAAGGAGCTACCTGTTAAATAAAGAGATTGGTAAAAAAGTTTTTAAGATAAGAAAAGCGCATCATATCAGGTGTTTAAAAAACGTTGATATGATGCCTTTTATCATAAATTAGATTAACTTTTTTCAATTGAGTGTTTACCTAGCTTTTTGAGAGGTTTCACGCTAGAAGTTTTACAAATTCTTTCTCTTCTTAGCATTTTTGGTCAGGGAAACCTGGTAAGTATCCTGTTCTCTAGTGAGGTAATTGATGATTTGAAAGTCGTTGGTTTGAGCCTTGAAATCCACTTCATAGACAGTGGTGACCTGTTCTCCATCATTGCTGGTATCAATCGAGATAAGGTCTAACTCAGTACAGAATTGTGATAGCCCAGATTGGATAGTTTGGAGTTGCTTTTCTTGGTTGGCAATTGTGATGGTTAATAGTCTGCGACGTTGGTGATTGCTCTTGCTTTGTTGCTTTTCTAAAAGAAGCCATACTGCTAAGATAAAGACGGTGAAGAGAATAGCTAGAGCTAGGTAGCCTGTCCCTGCTGCCAGCCCGATAATCATGGCAAGGAAGATCGCAATTAGCTCCCGTGAGCCACTGGTAGCTGAACGGAAACGAATGAGGCTAAAGGTTCCTGCAACAGCGATAGAGGTTCCTAAGCTGCCATTTACCAGAAAGATGACCAAGGTCATCAAGCAGGGGAGTAGGGTCAAACTAACAGCAAATTCCCGTGTATAGAGGGTACGGTGTTTGTAAGCCCAGGTCAGCGCCAAACCTAAAATCAGGCTGACCAAGAGAGCCAGAAAGAGCTGGATAGGATTGGCAGTGGCAGTTGTGTCGTTGAAGATAGAGTTGAAAAGATTAGACATAAGTAGTACCTACACTTTCTGTGCTTGGTCGTGGGCTATAGTCCAGCCCTTGAGACTTGTGGTAGGCACAGCTGTATTTTGAAAATTTCTGCTCTACCAGTCCATATTGGTCGAGAATATCTTGTAGCCATTGGGGTTTTCTACCAGGTGCTTTAATTTCCATGATGACAATGTCCTCGTTTAGTAGAGGGCAACCGTCCTTTCCTGAGAATAAACTGACATTATTATCACGATAGGTTAGATTTTGGTCAATGGTGATACGAATTTTATTGTAGGGAAATCCGCTAATTTCTTTCTTTTCCTTGAGAGAAAAACGGTCGTAGTAAATATACATACGAGGGATAATAGCTTGCTGATATTCCTCTTGGAGTTGCTGAATTTTTTCAATTATCATTCGGTCCTTGATACTGCTATCCAGCTGTCCCTTGGTCATAAACTGGGTGATAGACTGGGGAGTCGATAAGAGACGATGTTTTCGTCCGACACCAGCTCTGTCCTTAGATTTGATTTCTAAAAATACCTGACTATCAGGCTGGACTTGACTGAGTTAGGTTCGCATCCGAATCTTTTCTTTTCGCTTAGTCCCTTGGCCATCCTCCTGAATCATATCAAATTGCTCTGTATCAAAGTAGATGTTGGAAATGGTCGAAGTTGGATAGTCATCCTCGACGAGGTATATTTTTAAGTTCTCTATTAAATTAGCCAAGTCACCCTTGGCAACGACATATTTGGTTTCGATTCGTTTAAAGCTTGTTTCAATTGGTTTCATAAATCCTGTCTCCTTTATCAAACTATTTTAGTACACTATCTTATTAGAAGATAGGTGTGTCTGGGCAAGTTGAACTTGCTTGTAATTAGTCTATGGAATTTTCCTAAAACTTTTGTTAAAGATAACTTAACTGAAACTGAACTTAAGAAAACTTTCAGAAAAAGTTTAGATTTTTTTCAGACTTCCCCTGTAAACTAAGCTCAAGCTAAAGGAAGACGAGGAAAAAGTATGAAATCAAAAAAATGGACTCTAATCTTAACCAGTTTAACAGCTTTGACCTTGATGACAGCTTGTGGGCAGTCAACGACTAAGTCAAGTACAACTGCAGCGGCAGATACTACTGCCATCACAACTTCAGCTAAAAACAGTCAATCTTCTTATTTTACAGAAAAGGACTATGATACTTCTTATGATGAAAGCACAGCCTCTAAGATTGAGCTATCAGGCTCATCTGCCAGTGTCTCTGGAGACGGTGTGACAGTTTCTGGCTCAACGGTGACCATCTCAAAAGCAGGTACCTATGTGATTTCAGGTCAGTCTGACGGAGTGCAGATCAAGGTAGAGGCAGATAAGTCTGATGATGTGAAACTTGTCCTAAAAGGCGCGACCATGACCAATACCAATGCAGCGATTTCTGCGACATCAGCCGGTCATGTCTATTTGACTCTGTCAGAGGGAACCACCAACAGTCTCTCTGACTCAAGCTCTAACAGTGATGAAAAGGCAAATGCCGCTCTCTTTTCTAAGGTTGATTTGACCATCAATGGCTCAGGAACTCTCACTGTAGATGGAAAGAAAAGCAATGCTATCAAGGCAAATGATAGGCTTCACATCACGGGTGGTACCTTTAACATCACATCAGTTGGCGATGCCTTTAATGTCAATGATGAACTCAACATCACTGGTACAACCATGACCATCGATGCTAAGGAAGATGGCGTTAAAGTTGATAATGATGACGATATGACTGTTGGAAATATGTATTTAGCTAACAATACCATAACAGTCACAGCAGGGGATGATGGCATTCACGCTTCTGGCAACCTAGTGATTGATAGCGGTACTTACACAGTCAAGAATGCGACTGAAGGAATTGAAGGGAAATCCATTACGATCAATGGTGGCGATATCAATGTCTACTCGACAGATGATGGAGTCAATGCAGCCAATAAAAATGCCCAGCAAAGTGATATTTACTTTACTATGACAGGTGGAAATCTAACTGTAGAAGTCGGTCAAGGTGACACAGATCCAGTTGACTCAAACGGGAATATCACGGTTACCGGTGGAACCATTAAATTGATAGGACAATCAGGCTTTGACTTTGATGGAACAGCAACTTACACAGGTGGGAATATCTACATCAACGGCGAAAAACAAACAGATATTGTCAATTCTATGCCTGGAGGCGGAGGTCCGAATGGAGGTTCTGGCGGTCCAGCACCTGGCGGACGAGGATAAACAAAAAAGGATAGCATTCAATTAGAATGGCTATCTTTTTATATGGGTGATAAATTGATATGTTACGAGGGATTTTATAATCGTAGCTTTCAAAGGCTAAATTGTTCAGTCATCCGTTGTTGTTTACTTAAATTTCTTGAATTTTAAGAAGGTATTGAGTAGTTTTCCCTTAAATGTTTTGTTTTGGTAGGCGATTGTGAGGGAATTGAAAAATTCAACTGCTAGGTGTTCTTGGTGACCGAGCTCCATCTAGCTTGGGGTTGCTTCTGGGGAAAAGACGCCTAATTTGATGCGGAGTCCACCTTTTTTCATCTTGAACTGATGCATACCATACATCTTGATATCAAGGCTTGTATCGGACATGAGAGTAGCAGTATCACCTGCCATAGAAATTTTTGTATCGGCATCCGGAACGCCTGTTTTTTCAGTATCTAGACTGATAAAGATTTTTTGATAAGTTGGTTGACCGTACTCTCCAATCAACTCCTCACTTCCTGTCCACCGTGAACTCCAGCAAATACAAAATGTTCAGGGTGAATTTTAAAAGGAAGTGCTTGGTCACCCATTTTATTTAGTCCTTGGTTGAAGGCGAAGAAATCTCTCAAAGTAAATCCATCCACGTAAGCAGCTTGTAGGTTACGTCCCTTAACCGAATTCTTAGAAATGCCATGCCGCATTTGGTCTGATTCTGCTAGACGGTCAGCGTAGAGTTCGAGGATTTTTTGACTTCCAAGGGCTAATTTGGTTTCAATTAGGTCTTGAAAATTTCTTAGTCTGTTTCATATAAAAATGAGTAAAATGAATTCCCATTACCAAGGTCATTAGAGTTGCGATAGCAATGACGATGGTTGGATTAGCCGAGAAAAGTAGAGGGGAAATAGGCCTTTAAAAAGTGGACAGAAAAGACCATTTCGGAGTATAGAGAGGAAGTTCAAAAACATTTTTAGAAATAAGATATGTGCATTATAAACATCAGATACGAATCTGGTGCTTTATTTTTTAAAGAATTTCAACTTTTTTCTTGACAAGTGAGTAACCACTCACTATAATAGGTCTATATTCAGTAAGTGAGTAACCACTCACCTAGGAGGAAGCATATGAAAAAATTGCTACATTTACAAGATTTGGATAAGTCTTTTTGTCGTCAAATGGTTTTGAATCATGTCAGCTTTGAATTGCAGCCGGGAGAAATTATAGGCTTAATAGGTCCGTCTGGTGCTGGTAAATCGACTATGATTAAGACTATGTTAGGGATGGAAAAAGCTGACGGAGGGGTTGCTTTGGTATTGGATCATACTATGCCCAATCGTCATATTTTAGGAGATATTGGTTATATGGCCCAGTCAGATGCCTTATATGAGGC
>CABTAV010000100.1:0-6541 GCA_902482895.1 uncultured Streptococcus sp.
GTTTAAATAAAACTAGAACAGAAATCCCCAGCAAAACCCAATAAGCCAATGAAGTACCTAAACCAGAACCAGCACCTCCCAGTTCTGGAACACCAAAGGCTCCGAAAATCAAGAGATAATTAAATCCGCTATTGAGAGGAAGCAACAAAAGCATGAGATACATGGACAGCTTGGTCAACCCCAGCGAATCCAGCAAGGAGCGAATGACACTAAAGAGCAACAGGGGGATAATGCCGATAGATAAAAACCAAAGATAGCGAACCGCTACTGCCGCCACTGGAGCTTCTAGTCCAATATGATTCAAGATTGGTGGTGCCAGGAAAAGTACCATCCCCAGCAAGACCACAGATAGACCCAAGGCAAGATAAATGAACTGGTAAAAATCAGACGCCACTTCTTCCTTTTTACCTCGACCAAGATGGTGACCAATGATAGGCACCAAGGCTGATACAATCCCTGTTAGGAATGTAAAGAAAGGATTCCAGATACTGGTTGCCATAGACACACCAGCTAGGTCGATAGTGCTGTATTGACCTGTCATAGTCGTATCAACAAAGGAGGCAGAATAATTGGCAAATTGATAAATCAGGATAGGGAAAAATATCTTTAAAAATAAGATAAACTTGTCTTTAAAATGAAGGGTTTGGTACATATAGACTCTCTATTCTTTTGGTTTACAGAGCAGACTCCCACCTAGTTTTGATAGACAATTTGTCCCTTACAGATGGTATATTTAACCTGCCCTTTTAAGGTTTCACCGATGAATGGTGAATTAGCTGCTTTCGAAGCAAAATGGGAGTCTACAAGGCGATCAGACTTGGCATCAAAAATAGTAATATCCGCTGGACCATTCTCAGCCAAGTAACCTGCTTCAAAGTTATAAAGCTTGGCTGGGTTGTAGGTCATTTTTTCGAGTAATTCCATCAAGGTCAATTCCCCAGCTTCCACCAAATAAGTCAAACCGAGAGACAGAGAGGTTTCCAAACCAGTCATACCAGATGGCGCTTTGGTAATATCCTCAACATTTTTCTCATCCGCATGGTGAGGCGCGTGGTCTGTCGCGATGACTGTAATGACACCAGATTTGAGACCTTCGATAACAGCACGACGGTCTGATTCCAAGCGAAGTGGCGGATTCATCTTGGCATTGCTTCCTTGTGTCAAAAGGAGCGCTTCGGTCTTAGAGAAATGCTGTGGCGCTACTTCTGCTGTGACTTGTGCTCCCAAACTTTGAGCGAACTCCACCACTTTAACACTCTCTTCCTTAGACAAATGCTGGATGTGAACATGGGCCTTGGTTGCATAGGCAATCATGACATCACGCGCCATCATAGCATACTCAGCCACCCCAGTCGCACCGCAGATATGGAAATGTTCTTTAGCAATGTTTTCATTAAATCCAAGAATCCCGTTCAAACCTGGATCTTCCTCATGAAGACTAATAAAGGTATTGAGTTTTGTGGCTTCTTCCATAGCTTCCTTGACAACTTTACTGCTTTCAAGCGGAATACCGTCATCAGAAAAACCAACCGCACCAGCTTCTAAAAGCGCCTTAAAGTCAGTCAAGTCTTGGCCATTAAAATTCTTAGTAATGGTCGCAACTGTCTTGACATTGATCTTTTCCTTGGCAGCAGATTGGAGAACTTCTTGCAAAGTCTCCACGTCTGAAATAGTTGGACTAGTATTGGCCATCATGACAACCGTGGTAAAACCACCTGCAGCGGCTGCTAGGGCACCCGTATGGATATCCTCCTTGTGGGTCTGACCAGGTTCACGAAAATGAACATGGATATCGACCAAGCCAGGAGCAACGACAAGACCAGTAGCATCAAGTACCTCTGCTCCTTCTTCCTTGATTTCCGGAGCAATTTTGACAATTTTCCCATCCTGGACTAAAACATCACACACTTGATCCAAACCAGACTTGGGATCCATTACACGACCATTCTTGATTAGTAACATCTGCTTTCTCCTTTATTCATAGAAATCGACTTGGGTATCCAACAATTTATCCCCATCATAAACAAACTTGGCTGAAAAGAAGGGTTTATCTTCTAAAAGCCACCCAACAAAGGTATGGTCACCTTCCCAAGTCGGCTTACTCAAAACCTCGTCATAGGGAACCCATTCCAGCGTTCCCTCGTTGCAGTCAATCAAGTCCCCCTCAAACTCCGTCACTTTAAAAACATAGGTGTACCAGTCTAAATCTGGCGTAAATTCAGGAAAAGTGATGACACCTTTTAGAACTGGCTTAGCTTTGAGCCCTGTTTCTTCAAGGATTTCACGCACCGCGCACTCCTGAGGCGTCTCTCCTCTCTCTATCTTCCCCCCCACACCAATCCATTTCCCTTCATGAACATCATTTGGCTTCTTATTACGGTGGAGCATGAGTAGTTCTTTCCCGTTATCAATGTAGCAAATCGTCGCTAACTGAGGCATATTTTCTCCTTATCTAAGCCAATCGATTGGCTCTTGTCCTGTCTCTTTTAAGAATGCATTTGCCTTGGAAAAAGGCTTGGAACCCCAAAATCCTCTGTAAACCGATAAAGGACTTGGATGGGCTGATTCGATAATCAAGTGCTGAGGATTGGTAACTAAGACCTTCTTCTTGCGTGCATAGGCTCCCCAGAGTACAAAAACGACTGGTCTATCTAGATGATTGACCACCTGAATCACAGCATCCGTAAAAGGCTCCCATATCTGACCAGCATGACCATTGGCCCGTCCAGCAGGAACCGTCAAACAAGCATTGAGAAGCAAGACTCCTTGCTCAGCCCAAGATGTCAAATCATGAGATTTCTTAACACCGATATCATCTGACAACTCTTTCAAGATATTTTGCAAGGAAGGCGGAGCTGGGATAGAGTCAGGAACAGAAAAACTCAAGCCCTGCGCTTGACCTGGTCCGTGATAGGGGTCTTGTCCTAGAATCACCACCTTAACATCTTCAAGCGGTGTTGTCAATAGAGCCTGAAAAACCTTTTCCTTGGGCGGATAAACAGTCCCTTGAGAATAGACCTGTTCCATAAACTGATTGATTTTCCTAAAATAACCCTCAGGTAATTGCTCCTTAATCAAAGCATGCCAAGACGAGTGTTCCATAGCCGACTCCTTCGTTTTTACTGCCTCTATTATAGCAAAAAGTGGCTTTCTAAACCACTTTTTACAGTTTATCTAAACAATCCAGCAAGTCTTGGTAAGAATGGACTTCGTAGGTTGGCTGGGCTTGTGTGGGATTTTCGAGGTGATGAGGGTTGTACCAGATAGTGTCAATCCCAGCATTATTGCCACCTTGAATGTCGGCGGTTAGGGAATCTCCAATCATCAGCGTTTTTTCTTTGCTAAATCCTGCAATCTGCTGACCGATTTTTTCATAAAAGAGAGCGTCAGGTTTTTGTGTTTGTAGCTGTTCAGAGATAAAAACTTGATTGAAATAAGGCGCCAGACCCGATTGAGCCAAACGTCCCGTCTGAATGGCAGTAATTCCATTTGTCGCAGCATACAAGTCATAATCACGTTCAATGATGCTATCCAAGAGTTCATGAGCGCCCGAAAGAGTTTGTCCCTGCTGGGCGAGGTAAAATTGATAACGCTGGGCTAGAAAACTACCGTCTTTTTCCTGTCCAAAATGGACAAATAAACGAGAAAAGCGCGTGTTGACCAGCTCTTGTTTACTGATTTTCTTTTGCTCCAAGTCCTTCCAGAGAGCCTTGTTCATAGGAACATAATAGTCTTTATAATCCTGAATATCTGTAACCCCTTCTTCTTTTAGGAGTTGCGTCAAAGCCACATCCTCAGCAGCATCAAAATCAAGAAGAGTGTGGTCAAGGTCGAAGAGTAGAAATTTGTAGGACAATTTGAGAGATTTCCTTTCTAGGAGATGTAAAATTTAATATTTTGTTCAAATATGTTTACATTATACCATAAAAATAGAACTCCCCTCTCTAGTTAAATACTATCATATTAGAACCAAAGGTAAATCATAATGCAGTTTGAACTTCATAGAAATGAATTTCAAACGGACGACATCATGCTTACCATGGCTAAATCTATGAAGAACTACTTCAAATTAAATAAAGAAAATGCCAAAGATCATCGTGATCACTACTTCATTTTCAATGTGAAAACTTTAAAAGAGAATAAACTTACTAGGAAGTACAGCTATCAAAAAACTGTAACGAATATAAATCAAGGAGCAAAAAACTGATTTGCTCCTTTTTTATATCCGGAAATTTAATCCTCGCCTCCTTAAACAGCATCAGAACGATATATTGTTTTTTGTAGACTTAGATAATCCATCAAGTTAATAACTTTATTATTTTCTGCCACTTCTGAAATAGTATCAGTCTCAAATCCATTTGCTTGAGCAAATAGAATTGTATAATCATATACAAGATCAAACAACTCATCTATTTCAGAGTCTAGTTTCAAAGAAAGTAGTCCTTTTTGATTATCTTGTAAAAATTTTAAGAAATTATCAACCTCTTCTTCACTTACTTCTCCTTTTTGGGCTAATTGAATGAAATGAACTAGCTTTTCTATAAGTTTCTTTACAATCTTCTTATATCTATTTGAAATAAATGCATAATAACCAACACCACCAACAGCTAGAACAGTTGCACCAATAGCTGTTACTAGCACATATTTATTTTTTGCAAGGCCTTTAACGACCTGTTGAGCTGGTTCTCCTGCCTTTACTTCTTTTAGATGCTTTACTATATGGCCAGATGAATTTCTGATTATTGAACCATAACGTTTATAAATTCCTGAGTCTAATCCTTTCTGAATATTTAATGGAATTTCTATTGTAACTTGATTTAATGACATAATTATAACTTACCTCTTAATTCTATCGTTCTAGTTTACTCAAAAATAAAATCAGCAATTCGTTTAGCAGATTTTTCTGTTGCCAGTTCAATGTCAGTTTTAGTCCAGGTGTCATTTACATAATTAACAAGAGATTTAGCTATTGGAAACTTACTACCTATATAGCCATGACCACTTGTGATTGTATTCTCTCTTTTTGTTCTAAACCAAGCATCTCCAATTCCACGATTAATTTCGGATTCAAGGAGAATTTTATTCCCCAATTTTTCAGCATAATCTCGGAATTCTTCTTGGCTTTCTAGTCCAGCATCTGACATAATATTTTCTCTATTCAAACCACTTTGCGGCATAATATGTTCAATATCAATATTCCCTTCTAAATTAAAGTCAGTACCTTTTTCCAGTGCAAATAAGAATTCATTTACATAAAGAATAGAATTTGAAACACCACTTTCAGTCAAAGTTTGTTTAACCTCTTCATAAACAAAATTGTCATGAATATGCTTCTTTATTTTTGAAATAAGTTCGTCGATTGAAATTAAATCAACTTGACTGTACATCAAATTAATTTCTTCTAGAAAACCTTTAAAAAGTTTATGGCTATATGAAAGTTCAGATAATTCAATCAAAACTCCAAGTTTAAGTAAGTATTCTAAAAATGTGTTGTCTTGTCTGAAAAATAAATAACTACTAACAAAAGGTCGTAAATTACCGTTTAATTTGTTTATCAATTGACCATTGATAGTATCAGATACTCGTTCAAAATTATTTAAGATTGTATTTAGCTCAGCAGTAAACAGAACATCTTCATTCAATAGATGTTTATTTTTTGAGAAAAAGGCTCTTATACCAGGATTTCTTCGATCAGCACTGTTTTGTTCTGAAAGTTTTACGAAAATATAGTGAGTAATTAACGCATTTAAGTCTAATCTAGATGAATCTGTACGTTGTACAATCTCTTGCCAATTTTTTTCGAAGTTTTTCCTATCTGATGCGTTTGCGGTGGTCTTAGATACGATTACTTCAATTGGGGTCAATGGAACACCAGTCCCATTTAAAGAATTGAAAATATTTATTGCCTGATCAGTATTGTAACTTGTAATAGTAATCACTTGGCAATTATCAATAAAGTGGTTAGCAAAATTGATAAGAGTAAAAACATTCAATTCGTTACACATACTGTAAAAATATCTAAAGTTTTTATAGAAGTTAGTATAGCGGTTGTCTTTCTGGCGACGATAGATTTGGTGAACTCTATCTTTAATAGATATAAAATCTTTACCTAGCAAGATAGTAGTCATCTCACTAGCATATTTTTCTGAAATCGAATGATTTAGATACTTTATTCTATCATCACTAGGATAATACAGTTCATCAACGAAATCATCTTTTTCGTCATCTGAAACATTGAAAAGCATTGTTACAATCTGCTCTTTAAGACCATTAAGGCGTTTGACTAATCTGCGTGCATCAGTATCTAGAGTCGGTTGAAGTGCAAGCTCCTTATCAATCTTCAATAGGATTGCCTTAAGAAGCAACATAAATGTCGTTGTTCTTTGTTGACCATCAATCAAGGTTACTTCATGATCTTCTCCAGATTCTTGAGCGATGAGAACTGCCCCAAAGAAATAATTGTCTTGGGAAGTATCATCGAAATTTTCCATATGAAGATTAATATCTTCAATGAGTTGTTCACATTGTGGTACTTGCCAAG
>CABTAV010000101.1:0-6527 GCA_902482895.1 uncultured Streptococcus sp.
TGGGATTCCCATAAAGGAAATCTTAGAGCCGTCTGTCCCTCCACGAATTGGTTCGATAATAGGAGTAATACCCAAATTTTCCATAACAGCTTTAGCGATGGTAATTGGAGTCATATCTTTTTCAATGACTTCTTTCATATTGTAGTACTGGTCTGTCAAGTTTAGAGTGACACGGTCGCTACCAAGTTCTTGATTCATCTTATCAGTGATAGACTGCATAGCTGCTTTACGCGCTTCAAAGGCATCTTTTTCAAAATCACGAATGATGTAGCTTGCACGCGCCTCCTCAACGCTTCCAGCCACATCCATAAGATGATAGAAACCTTGGTAGCCATCAGTTAACTCAGGTCGGTCATTCTCTGGAAGTTGATTGTGAAAATCAATTGCTAGCTGAAGTGCATTGACCATCTGACCTTTGGCGGTACCAGGGTGGACATTGCGTCCTTGGAAATGCAATTCAGCACCCGCTGCTGAGAAGGTCTCGTACTGAAGTTCACCTAGTGGACCACCATCAACAGTGTAGGCAAAATCCACATCAAAATCTTCTGCATCAAATTTATTAGCACCAACACCGATTTCCTCATCTGGACCAAAACCAACACGAATCTCGCAGTGTTTGATTTCAGGATGGGCAGTCAGATATTCAATGGCAGTCATAATCTCAGCAATTCCTGACTTGTCATCAGCACCTAGCAAGGTTGTTCCATCTGTTGTGATGAGTGTTTGTCCTGGATATTTCTCTAGACTCTTAAAGTCAGCTGGATCGAGTTTGAAACCAGAATTTCCAAGTTCAATCACACCACAATCGTAGTTTTCAATTACCTGTGGATTGACTCCTTCGGCATTAAAGTCAGCAGTATCCATGTGAGATATAAAGCCAATTTTACGTGTTAAAGATGGATCATTGGCTGGTAAGGTCCCAATTGCAAAACCATTTGGTAGATAATAAACATTTTGTAATCCAACACGTTTCATTTCAGGAATAAGAACATTTGTAGCAAAATCTACCTGACTCTGCGTACTTGGAGTAGTAGTAGAGTGTTCATCAGAGCGCGTGTTGACCTTAACGTAGGTTAAGAAGCGGTCCAAGAGATTTGGATAAGTCATAAAAAACTCCTTTTGAATTTATTTTTTCCATTGTATCATAGAAAGAAGAGAAAAACAAAAGACATAAGTTAGGGAAATTCGCTATGTTGGCGTTTACTTATTAATGGATAAATGATAAAATAAACTTGATAAAAATATCACAAGGAAGCGATTATGAAAAAAGCAATTTTAATGATGACTTTCGGTTCACCAGAAGAGATTACCTTTGAAGGTGTAGCTGATTTTTTCACAAATATTCGTCGTGGAGTGAGACCTCAAGACCATGAGATTCAAACTCTCTATGATAATTATGTACTTATTGGAGGCACGCCTCTGCAAAAAATTACCCGTGAAGAGGTTGCCTTGGTAGAAGCTAGGCTAGGAAATGAATATAGTGTCTATTTTGCCAATAAGTTTTCCAGTCCCTTTATCCCAGATGTGATTAGTCAGATGGAATCAGACGGCATTGAACAGTGTATTTGCTTGATTTTGGAGCCTCATTATTCTTTCTACTCTGTCATGGGATACGAGAAATTTTTAGAAAGCAAGCAAATTCAATTTTTAGTTATTAAGGATTGGTATCAAGAAGAAGCGCTCTTAAACTATTGGGCAGATGAAATTGCTAAGATTTTAAAAGAAGAAGTGAAGCAAGATAGCTTTAAAGTTATCTTTTCAGCCCATAGTGTACCCATTTTTGCCTTGGATTTTGGTGACCCTTATATCGACCAAATTTTTGAAAATAGCAAGTTAGTTGCTGAAAAACTAGGTTTGAGTTCCGAGCAATACACCAACACCTGGCAAAGTGAGAGTGATATAGGTATTCCATGGATTAAGCCAGATGTCTTGGAGTATCTTAGAGAACAGACAGAACATCCAGACCATTATATTTTTGTTCCTATCAGTTTCATCAGTGAACATATTGAAGT
This sequence comes from uncultured Streptococcus sp., assembly GCA_902482895.1. GTDB lineage: Bacteria > Bacillota > Bacilli > Lactobacillales > Streptococcaceae > Streptococcus. The sequence continues at coordinate 2,013 of CABTAV010000101.1, forward strand.
CTTGTTTGACAACGATGTGGAATGTTTTGACTTGTGTCAGGAATTGGGAGTCAACTACCATCGTCCACCAATGCCAAATACAGATTCTCGTTTGATTGATGCCTTGGTTAATACAGTCAGAGCTAATGAACATCAAGAATTTAAGGAATTTCTCCCAGAAGAAGAAACCTTTGATGAGTTAGTTCCTTCAGATGAGACGAAAAATATCTTGGCCGAATCTCAAGATTTACAAATGCCAGAATTTGTGAAAAAATTGATTGAGAAAAAAGGTCGTGAAAATGTTAAGATGCCTTATCTTATTAAGAAAATGCTTGAGAAAGCAGGCAAGTTACCGAAAGAGTAAAGAAAAAAGGATTTAGCTTTGTGCTAGATCCTTTTAATCGATTATTTTTTCTCAAGAAGAGCTTTGATTTCTTGAAGTACTTCCAACTCAGTTGGACCAGCTGGAGCTTCTTCAACAGTTTCTTCTTTCTTAGTAAGGCTTTGGGCTTTTTCCATAGCTTTAATAACAAAGAAGAGAACAGTACCTACAACAAGGAAGTTGATAATAGCACTCAAGAATTTACCATATGTAACACCATTCCATGCAAGCTCAGCGATATTTTGTACTTTCGCAGCTTCCAAGGCTGGGTTCAATAGTAGAGGAGTGATGATATCATTAACAAATGAAGTAACGATTGCACCAAAAGCAGAGGCAATGATCACACCGACAGCAAGGTCAACAACGTTACCACGAAGCAAAAATGCTTTAAGATCTTTTAACATTTTCATAATTTCCTTTCAAAAAAATTCTTACTCTTAATTATATTTTAATTAAGAAGTTCTTGCAAGCTATATGTAAATTTTTTCTTATTTTTTAAAAATAAATACCTTACTAAAAATGTAATTGAGGATAATTATCAAGAATTGTGAAATAACGGTTTCAATACTATTAACCTTGTCTATATTATTATTTACAAATTGCCCGATAATATTAGGAAACTGAGTTACAAAGATAAAAGTTAAAAACAAGTCTAAAAGAAAAGTAGAAAGACGTGCTATAGTAAATTTTACTAAACGGCTTGGCCAATTCTCTCTAGCTTGCTTAAAGACAAGCCTATCATTTGTAATAAATGCAAATAGGATACCGATACTATTTGCTAGTCCAGTAGCAAGCAGTTCTTTATGGGTTAATTGATAAATGACTAATCGGGATAGAATGGAGACAAGAGTAGTTGCTATACCAAAAAAGAGATAGGCTAAGAGCTCATTCTCGAAGAGACTTTGAATGCGTTTTTTCATACTTTTAGTATAGCATAAAGCAAGTTATTGTGCTATACTAGTAAGGTTGATTGAATCAACCCTTGGTGCTTAGCTTCTTTCACCAAGCATATTACACGTGGGTAACCCGCCAAAGGAGAAAAAATGAAAAAATTAACTATTCGTGATGTAGCAGATATTGCAATCGTTGCTGCTATTTATGTCGTTTTAACTGTCACACCGCCGCTAAATGCCATTAGCTATGGTGCTTATCAGTTCCGTATTTCAGAAATGATGAACTTTATGGCTTTTTACAATCCTAAGTATATCATCGGAGTTACCATTGGTTGTATGATTGCTAATTTCTTTAGCTTCGGACTGCTAGATGTCTTTGTTGGTGGTGGATCAACCTTAGTATTCCTCAGTCTAGGTGTTTGGCTTTTTGCAAAATACAGCAAGGATTATCTTTTTAACGGATTGATTCGAAAAGATCATTTCTTCTTCTCAATCCTCTTTTCAATTTCTATGTTTACTATCGCTGCCGAGTTGAATATCGTAGCGCAATTACCATTTTTCCTTACTTGGTTCACAACAGGAATTGGTGAATTTGCCTCATTAATTATTGGTGCGATTATCATTGGTAAAATTGGTCGTCGAATCGATTTAAGCAAATAGAAGAAGATAAGCTAGGTGGCTCTTACCTGGCTTTTTCTTCTGGAAATGTCTAAGGAAACTTGACAAGATTTTCTAACTGTAGTATACTTTTTAAGTAAGCTGATTTAGCTCAGTTGGCAGAGCGCATCCATGGTAAGGATGAGGTCGCCGGTTCAATCCCGGCAATTAGCATTAAATAGACAGAAAAACCCTTGATTTACAAGGGTTTTTGTTATGTATGCATCAAATGTTTCAAAGATATTTCTATTCAGCTGTGTAAATGAAACTAAAGAGTTTCGTCTGTTGACAAAAGTGATTCTCTTTAGTAGAATAGAAGATGCGATGAGTCGATAGGTAGTCTTCGGACTACTATTGAGCATAAGGAGGTCATAACGCAGGAGCGGACCTTGATGAGTTGTGTGAACCTGCTCATCACATGATGATGCCTCTTAGTCCCTGGTCTAACGACTGGGGATTTTTATTTTTCAAAAAAAGATGAAAATGCTTTGCAATTCATGGAAAAAGTAGTATAATACATCTATTATAGAAATTTTTAGAAAATTCCGAAAGAGGTTATTTATGGGATATACAGTTGCTGTAGTCGGCGCGACAGGTGCTGTCGGTGCTCAGATGATAAAAATGTTGGAAGAATCAACACTTCCAATCGATAAAATCCGTTTACTTGCTTCTGCACGTTCAGCAGGCAAGACTTTGAAATTTAAAGACCAAGATATTACGATTGAAGAAACAACTGAAACAGCTTTTGAAGGAGTTGATATTGCTCTCTTTTCAGCAGGTGGTTCTACATCAGCTAAATATGCACCATACGCAGTTAAAGCTGGTGCGGTAGTAGTAGATAATACATCTTACTTCCGTCAAAATCCAGATGTTCCATTGGTTGTTCCAGAGGTTAATGCTCATGCACTTGACGCCCACAACGGTATCATTGCCTGCCCTAACTGTTCAACAATTCAAATGATGGTGGCTCTTGAGCCAGTTCGCCAAAAATGGGGCTTGGACCGTATCATTGTTTCAACTTACCAAGCAGTTTCAGGTGCTGGTATGGGAGCAATTCTTGAGACACAACGTGAACTTCGTGAAGTCTTGAATGATGGAGTGAAACCACGTGATTTGCATGCGGAAATCTTGCCTTCAGGTGGGGACAAGAAACACTATCCTATCGCCTTCAATGCTCTTCCACAAATCGATGTCTTCACTGACAATGATTACACTTACGAAGAGATGAAGATGACTAAGGAAACTAAGAAAATCATGGAAGATGACAGCATTGCAGTATCTGCAACATGTGTGCGTATTCCAGTCTTGTCAGCTCACTCTGAGTCAGTTTACATCGAAACAAAAGAAGTGGCTCCAATCGAAGAAGTAAAAGCAGCTATCGCAGCTTTCCCAGGTGCTGTCCTTGAAGATGATGTTGCTCATCAAATTTATCCTCAAGCCATTAATGCAGTGGGTTCGCGTGATACCTTTGTTGGTCGTATTCGTAAAGACTTGGATGCAGAAAAAGGAATCCACATGTGGGTTGTTTCTGATAACCTGCTCAAAGGTGCTGCTTGGAACTCAGTTCAGATTGCTGAAACTCTTCATGAACGTGGATTGGTTCGTCCAACGGCCGAATTGAAATTTGAATTAAAATAGTCATAACGTTTAGGAGTTCATATGAACTCCTTCTTTGAAATAGAGAGGTGTTTTCATGTCTTATCAAGATTTAAAAGAGTGTAAAATCATCACAGCCTTTATTACTCCCTTTCACGAGGATGGTTCCATCAACTTTGATGCTATCCCAGCCTTGATTGAGCATTTATTGGCCCATCATACAGACGGCATTCTTCTAGCTGGTACCACTGCTGAGAGTCCAACATTGACCCACGATGAAGAGTTGGAACTCTTTGCGGCTGTACAAAAGATTGTCAATGGACGTGTTCCTTTGATTGCGGGTGTGGGTACCAATGATACACGTGACTCTATTGAGTTTGTCAAAGAAGTCGCGGAATTTGGCGGTTTTGCTGCTGGACTTGCTATTGTTCCTTACTACAACAAACCTTCTCAAGAAGGAATGTATCAGCACTTTAAGGCGATTGCGGATGCTTCTGACCTACCAATTATTATCTATAACATTCCAGGTCGTGTGGTTGTCGAATTGACTCCAGAAACCATGCTTCGATTGGCTGACCATCCAAATATCATTGGGGTTAAAGAATGTACCAGCTTGGCCAATATGGCTTACTTGATTGAGCACAAGCCAGAAGAGTTCTTGGTCTATACTGGTGAGGATGGTGATGCTTTTCATGCCATGAACCTAGGTGCGGACGGGGTTATTTCTGTTGCCTCTCATACAAATGGGGATGAAATGCACGAGATGTTTACGGCCATTGCAGAAAGCGATATGAAGAAAGCCGCAGCAATTCAGCGTAAATTCATTCCTAAGGTTAATGCCCTCTTCTCTTATCCAAGTCCTGCTCCAGTTAAAGCTGTTCTTAACTATATGGGATTTGAAGCTGGCCCAACACGCTTACCTCTAGTTCCAGCACCAGAAGAAGATGCCAAACGCATTATCAAAGTCGTCGTTGATGGCGACTACGAAGCAACTAAGGCAACTGTAAC
>CABTAV010000102.1:0-6491 GCA_902482895.1 uncultured Streptococcus sp.
AAGGATATCCGTCCCTCAGGTACTGGTGAAAGTCCACTAGCTAATTTGAAAGACTGGCTTGAAGTGACTCGTGAAGATGGTGTCAAAGGTCGTCGTGAAACCAACACCATGCCACAATGGGCAGGTTCAAGCTGGTACTACCTCCGCTATATCGATCCACACAATACTGAGAAATTGGCTGATGAGGACCTTCTCAAACAATGGTTGCCAGTAGATATCTACGTGGGTGGTGCAGAGCATGCTGTTCTTCACTTGCTTTACGCTCGTTTCTGGCACAAATTCCTCTATGACCTTGGTGTTGTTCCAACTAAGGAACCATTCCAAAAACTCTTTAACCAAGGAATGATTTTGGGAACAAGCTACCGTGACCACCGTGGGGCTCTTGTGGCAACTGATAAGGTTGAAAAACGTGACGGTTCTTTCTTCCATGTGGAAACAGGAGAGGAGTTAGAGCAAGCGCCAGCCAAGATGTCTAAATCGCTTAAGAACGTTGTTAACCCAGACGATGTGGTGGAACAATACGGTGCCGATACCCTTCGTGTTTATGAAATGTTCATGGGGCCGCTTGATGCTTCCATCGCTTGGTCAGAAGAAGGTCTGGAAGGAAGCCGTAAATTCCTTGACCGTGTTTACCGTTTGATTACAAGTAAGGAAATTGTTGCGGAAAACAATGGCGCTCTTGAAAAGGTTTATAACGAAACCGTTAAAGCTGTCACAGAACAAATCGAATCATTGAAATTCAACACAGCCATTGCCCAACTCATGGTCTTTGTCAACGCTGCTAATAAGGAAGACAAGCTCTATGTGGACTACGTCAAAGGCTTCGTTCAGTTGATTGCACCATTTGCACCTCACTTGGCAGAAGAGCTCTGGCAAACAGTTGCAGCAACAGGAGAATCTATCTCTTATGTAGCTTGGCCAACTTGGGATGAAAGCAAATTAGTTGAAGACGAAATCGAAATCGTCGTCCAAATCAAAGGAAAAGTCCGTGCCAAACTCATGGTCGCTAAAGACTTATCACGTGAAGAATTACAAGAAATTGCTCTCGCTGACGAAAAAGTCAAAGCAGAGATTGACGGTAAGGAAATCGTGAAAGTGATTAGTGTACCGAATAAATTGGTTAATATTGTTGTGAAATAAGATAGGAATCCTTCAGAGTAGAATCTGGGGGATTTTTAAATGAAAAATATAATTCTGTTTCCATCATCTCACCACTTAACCTTTTATTTTAACCACTTATCTCAAAAGTCGCTTTTTCTGTCATTCTTTTTGTTAAACTAGTGTGGTAAAGAGGAGGAAAAATATGATTTTACAAGCTAAACATTTGACCAAACGGTACAGCAATCATATGGCTGTTGACGATATTCAGTTAGAGTTTGAAAAGGGAAGTTTCAATGCTATTTTGGGTCCCAATGGTGCAGGAAAATCAACCACTATTTCCATGTTAATCGGTTTAAAAAAGCCGACACAAGGTCAGATTCGATATGCGCCAAATACGAAAATCGGAGTTGTTTTTCAAGCCAGTGTACTAGATGAAATGTTGACAGTTAGGGAAAATCTCACTATTCGCGCTCAACAGTATAAGGAGATTGCAGCAAGTCGTGTGGATGATTTGATTCATCAACTGGGCTTGACTGCTTTCCAGAAGCAACTATATGGGACTTTGTCAGGTGGGCAAAAACGTAGGGTTGATATTGCGCGTGCTCTTCTTTCACAGCCAGATATTCTTTTCTTAGATGAACCAACGACAGGTCTAGATATTCAGACTCGTAAAGCCATTTGGGATTTACTGTCTCGACTACAAAAGGATGAAGGGATGACTATTATCTTAACGACTCATTATCTGGATGAAGCGGATGAAGCGGATCAGATTTATATCGTTGATCATGGGAAAGTGATTGCGCAAGGTTCTGCGACGGCTATTAAAAGTCAGTATGCATCTAATATCCTAAAAATTCGTTTTAAAGAAATGAAGGATTTAGAAAAGTTGTTACAGACTGGAATGACAGTAAAGAAAGAAAATGAGTTGGAATATCTTTTTTATCCAAGGACATCACTGGAAGCTATTGAATATTTGGCAAAAGTTCGAGAAGAAATTGATTATTTTGAGTTTCGCCCAGGTACCATGGATGATGCCTTTATTGCACTTACAGGAAGAGAGGTTCGCTAATGTTAGCTTTATTGAAACGGAATTTTATCTTATATTTTCGTAATCGTTCAGGAGTATTTTTCTCATTATTGGGGGCATTGATTTCCTTCCTCCTTTATATCATTTTTTTGCAGAAGAACTTGACGGATGCTTGGTCCCAACTCCCTGATAATACGAACCTTTTAAATAACTGGCTGATGGGTGGGACCTTGGCTGTGACTGGGATTACAACCAGTTTTACGGCTCTTACACAAATGGTACAGGATCGTGAAAATCAAGTGGATCAAGATCTCTTCTTGACAGATTTAGGTAGCTGGGGGTTACAGGTGTCCTATCTAATCAGCAGTATTATCATTTCTTTTGTCATGCAGGTATTTATGTTTGCTGTTATGAGCCTTTATTTTAAAGAAAGTCCAGTTATCAGTCATTTATCGGAAATTACTTTGATCATGTTGTTAAGCAGTCTGCTTTCAAGTGTGGTAAATATTCTTTTAATTTATCGTTTTAAATCTGTAGATAGTCTTGGCAAACTGGCCACTATAGTGGGGACTGCTTCTGGATTTTTGGTAGGAACTTATATCCCCATTGGAGTATTACCTGATTTTGCACAAATTATCATGAAGTGTACCCCTGCAACTTATATTGCTTCTCTCTATCGACAAATTTTAATGAAAGATCGGTTAGAAACTGCATTTACAGGAAATAGCAGTCTGTTACAGGAATTTCAAGAAAAAATGGGAATCCAAATCAACTGGCAAGAACTATTGACAAAGGAAGAGACATACTTTATAGTGGTTATTATCAGTCTTGTCGCTATTTTTCTTTGGCTTTTATTTGTTAAAGTGTTTAGCAAGAGAAAATAAAGGTATATTGGAGAGAAAATGAAGATTCGTTTTGAAATGAAGACAGAGTTTTCAGAAAAGGACCCACATATTGTAATTCAGGCAGCTCAGTTAACTGACCAAGCAAGGGAAGTTATGGAGTATTTAGAACAATTTTCAACAACCAATCAGGTGGCCATTCCTATTCGGGCGGATGATTATCTGGTTATGGTGAAGATTGAGGATATTATTCTAGCTGATATTGATAAGAATTTATTAACCATTTATACGGTAGACGGGATTTATAAAACTAAGGAAACATTGATAAACTTTCAGAATCGGATTAATCGGCGTAACTTTATACAGATATCACGTCATTCAATTATAAACATTGATCACTTAGAATCGTTATCAGATAGTTTTTCAGGGAACATGATGGCTAAAATGACTCGGGGCATCAAATCTAGTGTGAGCCGGAAATACGTTAAGTCCCTAATGAATTATCTAGGTTTATAGGAGAAAATCATGAAACGATTAATTGATTATTTTGTATCGGGAATGCGTACGGCTTCCTTCTTTTATTTGAGTATGATGGTGTTGACTCAGTTTTATCCAGGTATTACCTATCCTGAACCAATGATAAAAAATATTCTAGCTCTGTTTTTAATGGGTGGAATTATGGGGGTATTGACTTTAATACTTGAAAAGCTAGAGTTTCTTGCTTTTAGTATACGTGTAGGAGTTCATTTATTAGTTACAGCTACTGTCTTAGTATTGACCTCTCTATTTTTTGGCTGGGGTTCAGTTTTATGGAGCCCTCTGCTTTGGTTCTTTTTCTTGTTAATTTATGGATTGATATGGTTGTATCAAATCTGGCAAACTCACAAACTCACACAACGAATTAATCAAGCCTTAGAGGATAAAAGACAGAAAACGGGTCACTAATATAGTGTTGAGGATGAAGTTTGAAGACAGTGCCAGTTTCCAAAGAGAACAATTTGTGATATAGTATTTTCAGCGTAAAACAAGGAGAAGAAAAATGCCAGTAAACGAATATGGTCAGATGATTGGTGAGTCAATGGAAGGTTATACACCAGGTGAACTGCCTTCTATTGATTTCTTAGAAGGGCGTTATGCTCGAATAGAAGCTCTCTCGGTAGAAAAACATGCGGAGGATTTGCTAGCTGTTTATGGCTCGGATACTCCTCGGGAGATGTGGACCTACCTCTTTCAGGAACCAGTGGCAGATATGGAGGAGCTGGCTAGCCTTTTAAATCAGATGTTGGCTCGTAAGGATCGCTTTTACTATGCAATTATAGACAAGGAAACTGGTAAGGCTTTGGGAACATTTTCTCTCATGCGCATTGACCAGAATAATCGAGTGATAGAAGTGGGAGCGGTCACTTTTTCTCCAGAACTCAGGGGAACACGAATAGGGACAGAAGCTCAGTATCTCTTGGCACGTTATGTTTTTGAGGAGCTTAACTATCGTCGCTACGAATGGAAATGTGATTCTCTTAATCTGCCATCCAGACGAGCTGCGGAGCGTTTGGGATTTGTTTATGAAGGAACCTTCCGCCAGGCAGTCGTTTATAAGGGGCGTACTAGGGATACGGATTGGTTGTCTATGATTGATAAGGACTGGCCTCAAGTCAAAGCTCGATTGGAAGCATGGTTGGCTCCTGAAAATTTTGATAAAAATGGACGGCAGTACAAGAGCTTGAGAGAGTTTTAAGAGGTGTTGACATGATCACTATTAAAAAGCAAGAATTTGTCAAGCTAGAGGATGTTTTGCATCTCTATCAGGCTGTCGGTTGGACAAATTATACCGATCAATCAGAGATGCTGGAGCAGGCCTTATCTCATTCATTAGCGATTTATGTGGCGCTTGATGATGATACTGTGGTGGGCTTGATACGTTTGGTTGGAGATGGATTCTCATCAGTACTGGTTCAGGATTTAATCGTTTTACCTATCTATCAGCGTCAAGGGATTGGTAGTGCCCTAATGAAAGAGGTTTTAGAGGATTACAAAGATGTCTATCAAGTTCAGCTGGTGACAGAAGAGACAGAAAGAACCTTGGGCTTCTATCGTTCTATGGGCTTTGAAATCTTATCCACCTATAATTGTATAGGGATGACTTGGGTGAATAGAGAAAAATAACAAAACTTGTTTTTCTTAAGCAAAGTTTAAGGATGGTCTAGTATCATATAGTCATTAAATAAAGACCTCCTAACTTTATTTAATGAAATCCTAAAACTTTTTTTCATCATAATCTCCTAATGAAGTCACCCAATCAGGTGGCTTTTTTTGTGGGGTGGATAGATGCTGATAGAAATTTTTGGCAAAATGGTAGAATTTGAGAAAAGTTAAGCTAGTTTTAAGCTTCGTCTTGTATCATATAGTTATTAAATAAAGACCTCCTAACTTTATTTAATAAAATCCTAAACTTTTCTTTTTCATAATAATCTCCCTTAACTCCACCCAATCAGGTGGAGTTTTTTGGCTCTATTTCAGGCTTTTGGGGACTATTCTAAAAATCATTTTTCGATATTTTTCGGATTTTGGTCGGGGAATTGGCGGGGACTTTTTAGAGAATATGATTAAGAAATAGGTCTGTTGTTGCTTCAGCTACTTCAAACTCAATTTGATTGTAAGTAACTATTAATTGAAGGACTGGAACTGCTGTAATAATGATTTTGCTTGTCCAGTAGTGGCGTATTAAATTAGGAGTGACATATAAGATTGTCTCTTCGTTTACTAAATCAAAATTTCTATGAAATTGATAGAATCCCTAACTTTCTCTTAAAATTGAAAGTCTTGTTGTAAAGCGGTTAAAGCTTGAGAAGCTGAGGATGTAAAGTTTTGACAAATTTTATGAACTGTGGGATAATGGAGAGGAATTAAGGATTAGTTCTATATCATGGACTAGAAAAGACCCCAAGCTAACTTCCACATTAAGCTTGGGGTCTTTTTTGACACTATCTATCTTTGTTTAGCCATTTATCGACTAAGCGAAGAACAACACCGACCGCGATTGGTCCGATGATAGTTTTAAGGATTAGTTCCATCATGGGCTATCTCACCTCCTTTCGTAGGCGGTGTAGCAGTGCCGTAGAATATTATACCACATAAGTGCTAAACTCGGGAGTCACCCAATCAGGTGGAGTTTTTTTGCTCTATTTCAGGCCTTTGGGGACTATTTTAAACATCATTTTCCGATAACTTTTACTTAATCTTATAAACTTTATTGGACAGATTCTAAAGTTGGAGAAGCTGAATTGATGAAGATATAAACCTTTGACAAATTTTTTGAACTATGGGATAATAAAAGGGAATTAAGTATTGTGTCTATATCATAGGCTAGAAAAGACCCCAAGCTCACGACCAAATAAGCTTGAGGTCTTTTTGACACTATCTGTCCTTGTTTAGCCATTTATCAACTAATACTCTTCGAAAATCAAATTCAAACCACGTCAGCTTCACCTTGCCGTACTCAAGTACAGCCTGCGGCTAGCTTC
>CABTAV010000103.1:0-6465 GCA_902482895.1 uncultured Streptococcus sp.
GTGGCCTTATCAAGCATTTTTTGCTTGTCTTCGGACAAAGCTGTCACCTTAGAAGAGTTATTTGTCTCTGTTGATTTTTCAAAACGGACTGCACATGCTGTCAATAGCAATGCTGAAGATAAAAGGACAAAACCTAGTTTTTTCATTGTATACTCCTATTGGTTCAGGATACCTGAATTAATTTTACGTATCGTTATACCATATTTTCACTCATTTTTCAATGAATTGTCAGAAAATTTAATGTATAGAACCTTGGAATTCACTTAGAAAATATAGACATTTATAGACAATATTGATAAAATGTAAACTAAATAAATCTCTTATGAAGGAAAAACTTGATTCTTATGAAAAAATTTATTTCCCTAACTACTCTCTGCCTTGCTAGCTTGCTTTTAACAGCTTGCCAACATCAGAGTGAAAACACTTCCTCAGCAAGTTCTGAAGCGATTGCTTCCAGTACTAGTTCAACTTCTTCTACATCTGAAGTGAAGAAAACAGATTACACCCTATACAATATTGTCCTTAAAGAATATTCCAAAGTATTAGATGGTTCCTCAACTTCACCTAAAGAGCTCAATTCAAAAGCAAACTTAAAAAATACTTATCCCAAGGAATACACTGGATAGCTTGTATGATTTAGACCAAAATGGTACGGATGAACTTTTGGTTGCCCTAAAAACGTATTCTAACTATTACGATTTATTAGATATTCGAACTATAAAAAATGATGAAGTTATTCGACTGACCAATGCAGAAAATAAGCTGGACTTTATTGGAGAGCGAGTACATTTTAATCCTTTAGAACAAGGTTATTTTCAATTATCTACCTGAGTATCAACTAATCAAATCCAACTTAAACTATACAAGTTAAATCAGGATGGAACACGGTTAGAGTTAGTTAGTGAATCAGATACAGAAGAGGGACTGGGGACAAAACCACCTTCCCTTGACATAAGATCTTTCTCTTGGAAGTCTGTCACAAGTCTCATAAATGGAGAAACTAGCCTTCCGTCAGAAAGTAAAGGGATGGATATTTCTGCAATTCAAAATGGGGATTTTTCTAGTGTCTCAGGAACTTGGAGGAATCGTTCAGGTATTGAATTTACTTTCGACAAAAATGGTTTAGTAAGTGATAAGTCCAAAATTTCAATTGAACATGCTAAAGAAATTGACCACTATCTTAAGGTAAATTCTGTTTCTAAAGATGGAGGTGCTGGTGCAGCTATTGCATTTTTACCAGCAGGAATCCCTATAACCATGTCTGTCACCTCTTCTACAGATAATGGCTATACCGACTCATCTGATATCACACAAGACCGCTTATGGTTTGGACACCAACTTATCAATGGTAGTACTGAGGGATTTTTCTACAAGGTAGAATAGTGCTGGTAAATCCTTAAAGTAGCCATCGAATATCTAGTAACTATATAGGATAAATATTCTTATTTTCTTAGAATATCTATCCTATATTTTTATTACCTTTACATCCCTATCAATACTATTTGAATTCACTCAGAAAAAGATTAGACTTTTAATCCCAAAATTGATAAAATAGGAAAGAAAATAAGATAAAAGGAAACTGTAAATCACTATGATGAACATGCAAAACATGATGCGTCAAGCACAAAAACTTCAAAAACAAATGGAACAAAGCCAAGCTGAGCTTGCTGCTATGCACTTTGTTGGCAAATCTGCTCAAGACCTTGTTCAGGCGACCTTAACTGGTGACAAAAAAGTTGTCAGCATCGACTTCAATCCAGCTGTTGTTGACCCAGAAGACCTTGAAACTCTTTCAGATATGACTGTTCAGGCCATCAACTCTGCTCTTGAACAAATTGATGAAACGACTAAGAAAAAACTAGGCGCTTTCGCTGGAAAATTGCCATTCTAAGCATAAGAAAAAACGCTCCATAATATTTGTAGGTAAGTCCCCCTACAGATATTATGGAGCCATTTTGTTTTATTGAAAAAAGTCTGAAAAAATCAATACAATGCATTTTTTATAAGAATGAACTTCTAGTAGTATTTCCACTTTCTATTAATAAGTTCCTTCTTCACCTTGGCTAGTCAAGATAACAGGTCCATCTTTCGTAATCACGAATTGGTGTTCATATTGACAAGATAGACCACCGTCGATGGTTTTATGAGCCCAGCCAGTTTTCATATCTGTATCAATTTCCCAGTCACCTGTATTGATCATCGGTTCAATAGTCAATACCATTCCTTCACGGAGCCGAAGCCCACGACCAGCAATACCATAGTTAGGAACCATTGGTTCTTCATGCATAGTTGGACCAACACCATGACCAACCAAATCACGCACTACACCGTATCCACGACTTTCAGCATATTCTTGAATAGCTGCTCCAATATCACCGATACGATTTCCAACAACAGCTTGCTCAATACCCTTGTACATAGCTTCTTTAGTTACATCCATCAAGTTTTTCACTTCTTCGGACGGTGTACCGACAGCATAAGCCCAACATGAGTCTGCAAGACCACCAGAATAGCTCTGAGTGTATTTCTTCATTTGTTCCACATTGTTGAAGTTTAATTTTGAGACATTCAGGTCAGATTTAGCAATTGGACCTCCCAAAACCATATCAACTTTGAGCAAATCACCATCTTTCAAGATATAGTGACGAGGGAAAGCATGAGCTACTTCATCGTTAAGAGAGCAACAAGTAGCATAAGGATAGTCCATCATTGCACCGTCAACTCCAATCTGAAGCGGAAGGAAATTTTCTTCCTTACAACGACGGCGAACGTATTCTTCAACTTCCCACATATCTACGCCAGGCTTAATCAAATCACGCAAGCTAATATGGATACTTGCTAAAAAATCACCGGCCTTATCCATAGCTTCGATTTCACGAGCTGATTTTAATGTTATCATTTTTTCTCCTAGTTTCTAATTAATTTTAACGGTTACATTTGCTTTTGAAACAATCTGATGACCATGATAAATATCGTAATCAATAATAGCTGACCGTCTAGTATGGTGGATAATGCGTGCTTGAATGCGCAGTATATCATCTATCTGAACAGCCTGCAAAAAGTAGATTAGCATCTGCTCAATGATGAGATTACGTCCACTATTAACAACTAAATCTTGGGTCATGTGGGTCAGAATTTCTGCCAATACACCATTAGCCAAAACACCATTCTTCTCTAGCATAAAGGGTTCCACTGTAATGACTACTTCATCATGGTGATAAGAAAGTTTTTGACCAATCTGCTCAGAAAAAGTAGGTAGAGCAGAAACTTGGGAACGACTCATCTTCTCCATGACATCTCGTCGTGTCACAACTCCAAGCAATGTTTGATTATTTCGAACAACCGGTACCATTTCAAAGTCTTCTGCAATCATCCGTTGACTCACATTGGCAATATTTGTCGATAATCCAACCAAAAATAGACTACGAGACATGACCTTATCAATTGTCGTACTTGGTGACTTATCACCAGCGTCTCTCATGGTTACAACACCAACAACAACCTGATGTTGATTAATAACTGGGAAACGACTGCTACGATTCTTACGAACCAAATCCAAATAATCTTTGACTGTATCGGTCTCTCTCAGAAAACCATACTCATGACTCGGACGATAAAGTTTCTCAACTGTCAAAATATCAGTCTTGATTTGGACATTTGACAGGGCTTTATTAATCATGGTCGCAACGGTGAAAGTGTCATGCTTGCTTCTTAAAACTGGAATTCCTTTTTGATTGGCCAGTTTAAGAACATCATCATGAACATTAAAACCACCCGTAACCAGAACTGCATTTTCATTTTCAAGCGCTAATAATTGGATACGAGTACGGTCTCCGACAATCAAGAGCCCCCCATCGTGAAGGTAAGACAAGATATTTTGTTCAGTCATGGCACCTATTGAAAACTTACTAAATTCTCTCTCTAAACCTTCTTGCCCAGCTAGAACCTCAGAAGAAGTCACTTCTGCAATTTCTGCAAATGTTAATCTTTCGATAGCAACTTTCTGAGATTTAACACGGATAGTACCACTTCTAGGACGGGTCTCTACTATTCCACGGTTTTCAGCTTCTTTGATAGCTCGATAAGCCGTTCCATCACTGACTCCTAGATGGTTGGAAATGCTTCTAACACTGACTCTTTTACCAACAGGTAATTCTTCCAAATAACTTAGAATTTCTTGGTGTTTACTCATTGATTTCTCCCTTTACAAAGCGAAACTCAAGATAATCTCGCATTTTCCTTGTATAGCGATCACTTCCTTTAAACTGACGGAACAAACGGAATCCAGACTTAATAGCAACCTTTTGGCTAACTTCGTTTTCAAGGTGGGTTATGATGGATAATTGTTTTAAATCAAATTCTTCAAAAGAAAGTTGGCAAAGTTTTTTAACAACTTCTGTCATAAAGCCTTGGGACCAAGCATCTTTTCTCAAAAAATAGCCAAGTTCTGCTTCTTTTTTAATTTCATCTAACTTCTCAAACTTAATTGAACCAATCATTTTTTCAGTTTTCTTGTCACAAATAGCCCATACTCCTAAAGGAGCCTTCATAAAATAATTGGCCAGTGCATATTGACTCTCTTCCAAACCAGCTTGACTTGGAAAAATAAATTGTAAATTTTCAGGATTGGAAGCTATCTCATGGAAGTCTTGACTATCACTAAAAAAGAAAGGACGCAAATACAAGCGATCCGTTTCAAAGATAGAAAACATTGCTAATTTGGTCCAAATATTCATAAACACCTCTACGGTTTAATCCTCAACAAGTCTAATATCCGCTCCTAGATTACGTAATTTTTCAATAATATCTGAATAACCACGTAAGATGAACTCAATATTTGTAATTTCAGTTTTACCTTCAGCCATCAAACCAGCGATGACAAGTGCAGCACCAGCTCTAAGGTCAGTAGCTTTTACATTTGCACCACGTAAACTACGTCCACCAGTATATAAAATATGGTCATTTGTAGTCGTAATATCCGCGTCCATCTTTGCTAGTTCAAAAACATGGTTTACACGTTTTTCATAAATGGTATCAATAATAGTACCACGCCCTTCTGCTGTTAACAAGAGAGGAGTAATTGGTTGCTGTAAGTCAGTAGCAAAACCTGGATAAGGAGCCGTCTTAATATTGATTGCTTTCAAATTAGACTGTTCCTCGACAAAAATACTGTCCTCCGATACAGTCATTCGAACTCCCATTTCTTCCAACTTAGCGATGAATCCTTCTAGGTGTTCGTACAATACATTATTAATACGAATTCCCTTGCCGACTGCAGCAGCTAAGGAAATATATGTTCCCGCTTCAATACGATCTGGAATTACCTGATGACGAGTTCCATGTAATCTTTCAACACCATCAATAATGATGATATTAGTTCCTGCACCGCGGATATGGGCTCCCATATTATTCAAGAGGGTAGCAACATCAATAATTTCAGGTTCACGGGCTGCATTTTCAATAATGGTACGACCATTTGCTTTAACTGCAGCAATCATCGTATTAATCGTTGCCCCCACACTAACCGTATCCATGTAAATACTTGCTCCATGGAGTCCTGTATTTTTAGCAGATAACTTCATGTTATCTCCCTCGTAGCTAACAGTGGCACCCATAGCTTCAAAAGCCTTAAGGTGTAAGTCAATAGGGCGAGGTCCCAAATCACATCCACCAGGCAAGCCAACAGTGGCTTCCCCAAAGCGACCTAAAAGACTTCCATAAAAATAATAAGATGCACGAAGACTGTTGATTTTTCCATAAGGCATTGGAATATTCTGAACACCTCGTGGATCAATCTCTAACACATCGTCATAACGCTTAACGGTAGCACCCATTAACTCCATAATTTCGACAAGACTAGCAACATCGGAAATATCTGGAACACAATCCAAAGTCACCACATCATCAGCTAAAATAATAGCTGGAATTAAGGCCACAACGCTATTTTTAGCACCGCTAATAGTGATTTCACCTTGCAAGGGCAATCCACCATTGATAACAATTTTTCTCATTCTAAATTTTTTATGCTCTTTCAAAATTTCTAAAAAGGTCTTTCTACTCAATTATACCATAAATTTTAATATTTTCCCATTGCTCTTATTAAAATCATCCCCTTTTTGCCCCCTAATACAAAAAAGACCTATCACACAAGCTATAAAGCTTGATATGATAGGCTTTTTCTTATTTTAATTAGCGTACTGTACGGATACGCATTGTGTTTGTACGAACAGCTTCTCCAAGTGGTACACCAGCTACGATAACGATATCGTCACCAGATTGTACAAGTCCTGCTTCAACTGCTTTACGTTCAGCAATTTCGAACATATCGTCAGTTGATGATGGAGCATCTGTCAACATTGGGATAACACCCCAGTTCAACATCAATCCACGTTCTGTCAATTCGTCGAATGTCAATGCCAAGATGTCAGCATTTGGACGGTATTTAGAAATCAAACGTGCAGTGTG
>CABTAV010000104.1:0-6411 GCA_902482895.1 uncultured Streptococcus sp.
AAAGAAGTTCTTCTGGATGTTGCACGGACGACTGGACATATTCTCAGACACAATCCAGCCATCGAGACTATTAAAGAAGAGGCAAATTTTGGTGGAAAAGACCAAGCCTTTATTCAATTGGACAATGGTCGGAGTGTCTTTGTACGAGGTAAGGTTGACCGGATTGACCGTTTGAAAGCTGATGGATCGATAGGAGTAGTAGACTACAAGTCGAGTCTTACCCAGTTTCAGTTTCCTCATTTCTTTAATGGACTCAACTCCCAACTGCCAACTTATCTAGCTGCCTTAAAAAAAGAAGGGGAGCAGAACTTTTTCGGTGCTATGTACTTGGAAATGGCTGAGCCTGTCCAATCTCTGATGGCCGTTAAAAGTCTGGCAGGAGCAGTAGTAGAAGCCAGCAAGTCAATGAAATACCAAGGACTCTTTTTAGAAAAAGAAAGCAGTCATTTGGGCGAATTTTACAACAAAAACAAGGCTAATCAGCTGACAGATGAGGAATTCCAGCTCCTACTGGACTACAATGCCCATCTTTACAAGAAAGCAGCTGAGAAAATTTTAGAAGGTCAGTTCGCCATTAACCCTTATACTGAAAATGGCAGAAGTATTGCACCGTATGTTCAGCAACATCAAGCCATCACAGGATTTGAAGCCAATTACCACTTGGGCCAAGCCCGTTTTCTAGAAAAGTTGGACTTGGCTGACGGCAAGCGTCTTGTCGGAGAAAAACTCAAGCAAGCTTGGTTTGAAAAAATAAGAGAGGAGTTGAATCGATGAAGCATATTCCCTTTTTAACTGAGGAGGAGATTCAAAAACTGCAAGAAGCAGAAGCGTATTCGAGCAAGGAACAAAAGAAAACTGCCGAGCAAATCGAAGCTATCTACACTTCTGGCCAGAATATCCTGGTTTCAGCATCGGCTGGTTCTGGGAAGACTTTTGTCATGGCAGAGCGCATTCTGGACCAATTAGCGCGTGGAGTGGAAATCAGTCAACTCTTTATCTCAACCTTTACCGTTAAGGCTGCGACTGAACTTAAGGAACGTTTAGAGAAAAAAATCAGCCAACAAATCCAAGAAACGGATGATGTCGAGCTCAAACAACACTTGGGCCGCCAGTTGGCAGACCTACCCAACGCTGCCATCGGAACCATGGACTCTTTCACACAAAAATTCCTTGGTAAACATGGCTATCTGATTGATATTGCACCTAATTTCCGTATTTTACAAAACCAAAGCGAGCAACTCCTTCTAAAAAATGAAGTCTTTCATGAGGTCTTTGAAGCCCATTACCAAGGCAAACAGAAAGAAAAGTTTAGTCATTTGCTGAAAAACTTTGCTGGACGTGGCAAGGATGAACGTGGTCTGCGCCAGCAAGTCTATAAAATCTATGACTTCCTCCAATCCACCAGCAACCCTCAAAAGTGGCTGAGTGAATCTTTCTTAAAAGGCTTTGAAAAAGCTGATTTTACCAGTGAAAAAGAAAAACTGATTGAGCAAATCAAACAAGCCCTTTGGGACTTGGAAAGTTTTTTCCGTTATCATCTGGATAATGATGCCAAGGAGTTTCCAAAGGCTGCTTATCTAGAAAACGTTCAGTTAATTCTGGATGAAGTTGGCTCCTTAAATCAGGAGTCCGATAGTCAGGCTTATCAAGCAGTGCTTGCGCGTGTTGTCGCAATTTCTAAAGAGAAAAACGGCCGAGCTCTGACCAATGCAAGTCGTAAGGCTGATTTGAAGCCACTGGCTGATGCCTACAACGAAGAAAGAAAGTCTCAGTTTGCTAAACTAGGACAATTATCAGACCAGATAACCATTCTCGACTATCAAGAACGTTATCATGGAGACACCTGGGAACTAGCTAAAACTTTCCAAACTTTCATGAGTGATTTTGTGGAGGCTTATCGTCAGCGTAAACGTCAGGAAAATGCCTTTGAATTCGCTGATATCAGCCATTACACTATTGAGATTTTAGAGAATTTTACTCAAGTCCGTGAGGCTTATCAGGAACGTTTCCACGAAGTCATGGTCGATGAGTATCAGGATACCAACCACATTCAAGAACGGATGTTGGAATTGCTGTCTAATGGCCACAATCGCTTTATGGTGGGAGATATCAAGCAGTCCATCTATCGTTTCCGTCAGGCAGATCCGCAGATTTTCAATGAAAAATTCCAACGCTATGCACAGAATCCTAAAGAGGGCAAGCTGATTCTCCTCAAGGAAAATTTCCGTAGTAGTTCAGAAGTGCTGTCAGCAACCAATGATGTTTTTGCACGCCTCATGGACCAAGAGGTCGGAGAAATCAACTATGACAGCATGCACCAGCTTGTCTTTGCCAATAGCAAACTAACTCCTAATCCAGACAACAAGGCAGAATTTCTCCTCTACGACAAGGACGACACAGGTGAGGAAGAAGAGAGCCAAGCAGATACTAAACTCACAGGTGAAATGCGCTTAGTCATCAAAGAGATTCTGAACCTCCATCAGGAAAAAGGCGTTGCTTTTAAAGAAATTGCCCTTTTGACTTCCAGTCGCAGTCGTAATGACCAGATTCTCCTCGCCCTGTCTGAGTACGGAATTCCTGTCAAAACTGACGGAGAGCAAAACAATTATCTCCAATCCCTAGAAGTGCAAGTCATGCTAGATACCCTTCGTGTCATTCACAATCCTCTGCAAGACTACGCCTTGGTTGCTCTTATGAAGTCTCCAATGTTTGGTTTTGATGAGGACGAGTTAGCACGCTTGTCCCTTCAGAAAGCAGAGGATAAAATCCAAGAAAATCTCTATGAAAAACTGGTCAATGCTCAAAAACAGCCAACAAGCCAGAAAGAGTTAATTCACTCAACACTAGCTGAAAAACTAAATCAATTCATAGATATCTTGGCTTCTTGGCGCTCGTATGCCAAAACGCACTCCCTCTATGACTTGATTTGGAGGATTTACAACGACCGTTTTTACTATGACTATGTTGGAGCTTTGCCAAATGGCCCTGCTAGACAAGCCAATCTCTATGCCCTAGCTCTGCGTGCTGATCAATTTGAAAAGAGCAATTTCAAGGGCTTGTCCCGCTTTATTCGTATGATTGACCAAATCTTAGAAGCCCAACACGATTTGGCAAGCGTGGCCGTTGCACCGCCAAAAGATGCAGTTGAACTCATGACCATTCACAAGAGTAAAGGACTGGAGTTTCCTTACGTCTTTATTCTCAATATGGATCAAGACTTCAATAAGCAAGACAGCATGTCAGAAGTCATTCTCAGCCGTAAAAATGGACTAGGTGTCAAATACATTGCCAAAATGGAGACAGGAGCAGTAGAAGCTCACTATCCTAAAACCATCAAACTCTCCATTCCTAGCCTAACTTATAGCCAGAATGAAGAGGAATTACGGCTAGCTAGCTATTCAGAGCAGATGCGTCTCCTTTATGTTGCCATGACGCGGGCTGAGAAAAAGCTCTATCTTGTCGGTAAGGGATCTCGTGAAAAGCTGGAAGCCAAGGAATACCCAGCAGCTAAAAATGGGAAACTAAATAGCAATACTAGGCTTCAAGCCAAGAATTTCCAAGATTGGCTTTGGGCTATCAGCAAAGTATTTTCTAAGGACAATCTCAACTTTAGTTATCGTTTTGTTGGCGAAGATCAGCTGACTAGAGAAGCCATCGGGGAGTTGAAAATCAAGAGTCCTCTCCAAGATAGCTCTCAAGCAGACATCCGCCAGTCTGAAACTATCAAAGAAGCTCTGGAAATGCTGAAAGAGGTGGAAGTTTATAATGCTCTTCACCGCGCAGCCATTGAGCTTCCTAGTGTTCAAACCCCAAGTCAAATCAAGAAATTCTACGAACCAGTTATGGATATGGAAGGTGTAGAGATTGCTAGTCGAGCCCAGTCAGTAGACAAGAAAATCAGCTTTGATTTGCCAGATTTTTCAACCAAAGAAAAGGTAACAGGAGCTGAGATTGGTAGTGCTACCCACGAACTCATGCAGAGAATTGACCTAAGTCACCGACCAACGCTTGCTAGCCTGACAGAAACTCTCAAACAAGTTCAAACCAGCCAAGCTGCCAGAGACAAGATTAATCTTTCGAAAATTCTTGCTTTCTTTGACACAGCGCTCGGTCAGGAAATTCTCGCTAATACCGACCATCTCTATCGAGAGCAACCTTTCTCCATGCTCAAACGAGACCAAAAGAGTCAGGAAGACTTTGTTGTCCGTGGTATCCTTGATGGCTATCTACTTTACGAAGACAAAATTATTCTGTTCGACTATAAGACAGACCGCTATGATGAGCCAAGTCAACTCATTGCTCGCTATCATGGTCAGTTATCCCTATACGGAGAGGCTTTATCTCGAGCCTATTCGATTGAAAATATTGAGAAATACTTGGTTTTACTCGGTAAAGACGAGGTTCAAGTTGTAAAAGTATAATCTAGAAAGGAGACCTCATGACACTTCCAGTTAGAAAATCCCTACACGATGCGGTTTTACAGGCTTCAAAAGCTGATACTTGGGAACAAGCTACCAAGGAATGGAATGAAGTTTCCTTGATTTTTAACGGTATCGGCCGTAGCAATTGTATCTGTGGAAATGCCATCAAGTACGCCTACGAACTCTTTAATGGTGTCACAGGCCAACGCCTCTTTCCGATCGGTAGCGATTGTGTTCGTCATTTTCATCGATTGACCCTTGACCAGCAACTGGAAGAGGAAGAAAAACTGCTCAGAAAGGTTGAAAATCTGACCAGAAAAGCTAAGAAAAAGGAAAAAATCAAGGTCAATAAAAGTGATTTTGACGAGCGTCTTCTAAAATGGCTCTGGGAAAAAGGTGTTTTCAAGCCTAATCGTGGCAATCAGTTCTCACCTGAGAAAGACTATCAGCTCTTCCTAGAAGTCTTTCAAGGAGGAAGTTGGACCAAGGCAGAGCCCAAAAAAAAGGCACGTATGGAAGAAGTCCTTGAAAAGTGTATCAAACCCTTTTTACTTGGAAAACCAGATGACCAACTCTACCTTGTCAAGCTAGGTAAGGAGAAAATTGACTACGAACAAGAACTGCGTATCCAGGCAGAGAAAGAGCGCAAGAAGAGGGATAAAATCGCCAAGCAATATGCAGACAATCTAGTTCTAGCCATGGGACCAGCAGAGCGTGCTTATCAAGATTACTTTGGATTTACAGAAACCCTGACTCAAGAAGAACGTAAGTGGGAGAAAATACTTTTTGGTAAAAATCGAACAGAACGGGCTATCAAGGCCAAACAATACCAAAAAGAGCTGGAAAAAGATCAACGAATTGCCGGTCAAGATCCAATTGAAAGAAAGCAGAAGCAGACCTGGCTTCTCAATTCCTATTTTCGTGAGCTTCCTGAAGAAAAAGCTCGATTTTCTAGGCTCTTATTAGAATATCGAAAAAGTGGAGAAGTGCCCTTTTCAACTGAATACCTGTCAGATTATCTGCTCGACTTTTTCTATAAAATGAAAGCCTTTGAGTTTGAAATCTCACCAGAACAAGTCCGAGATTTTCTAAAAAAAAGCCTTCAGGCAGATCATCTCTCCTCAGCACAGGAAAGCTGGATAGAAGGAATTCTCCTCAACTGCCTCAAACCATTTTTAGAACGATTATTGATATAACTAACACCTACCGTGGAAATTCCATGGTAGGTGTTAGTTTTAATAGTCAGTGTCATTATCATTCTCTATAGATTTATTAGAAAACAAAAATCCGCTTATTTATATACGCTTTATTAAACTAGATAACTTTTAAAATCTTATAAGAATAACTAGATTATTTTAATGTTTCGTAGTATAATAACACTAGGAAAACAAACTGTATAAACCAATATTTATAGGTTATTCAAAACGCTTATATATATGTGTTAAATTATTTATTACAGCGCCTAAAACTCTATTATATAAGGAAATATTACATGATTGATATCCACTCTCACATTGTTTTTGGTGTAGATGATGGACCAAGCACAATTGAAGAAAGCCTAGCTCTTCTGAAAGAAGCTTTTTCACAGGGAGTTCGTACAATTGTATCCACTTCACATCGTCGTAAAAATATGTTTGAAACTCCAGAAGATACAATTATGACCAACTTTAAAGAGGTTCAAGCACTTGCTAAGAAAGAACTGCCTGACTTAACCCTTTTATATGGAGCTGAAATATACTTCACCCAAGATGCTCTTGACAAATTGGAAAGCAAGCAGATTCCTACTCTGAACGATACACAATATGCTTTGATTGAATTCAGTACTCATACACCCTATTGGGAAATCCGCAATGCAGTAAATAAAGTTTTATTGTTAGGTATTAGACCTGTCATTGCCCATATTGAACGCTATGCTGAACTAGAAAAAAATGAAAAAAGAGTTAAAGAGCTGATAGATATGGGATGTTATACTCAAATAAATAGTTCAAGT
>CABTAV010000105.1:0-6366 GCA_902482895.1 uncultured Streptococcus sp.
GGGTAGATTTTACTACTCCAACTGTTGCCTACGAAAATACACGTTTTGCTCTTGAAAATGGTTTTGCTCCAGTAGTTGGAACAACAGGTTTCACAAGTGAAGAAATTGCAGAGCTAAAAGAATTTTCTCGTGTCCAAGATTTGGGTGGCTTGATTGCTCCTAACTTTGCCTTGGGTGCTGTCTTGCTCATGCAATTTGCAAGGCAGTCTGCTAAATATTTCCCAAATGTGGAGATTATCGAGCTTCATCATGACAAGAAAAAAGATGCTCCGAGTGGAACAGCTATTAAAACAGCTGAATTAATGGCAGAAGTTCGAGAGTCTATCCAGCAGGGTGCAGTAGACGAGGAAGAACTCATTGCAGGTGCTCGTGGTGCTGATTTTGATGGCATGCGGATCCACTCAGTTCGTTTGCCAGGTTTGGTAGCCCATCAGGAAGTCATCTTTGGCAATCAAGGAGAAGGATTGACCCTCCGTCATGACTCCTATGATCGCAGCTCCTTCATGACAGGGGTGAATTTGGGAATTAAAGAAGTTGTCAAGCGTCATGAGCTTGTCTATGGATTAGAACACTTATTATGAG
Organism: uncultured Streptococcus sp.; assembly: GCA_902482895.1. GTDB lineage: Bacteria > Bacillota > Bacilli > Lactobacillales > Streptococcaceae > Streptococcus. Next base: position 583 of record CABTAV010000105.1, read on the forward strand.
ATTAACGCAAATGCCTTCTGAATTTCAGAAGGCTTTACCAGTATTAGAAAAAATTAAAGAAGCAGGTTTTGAGGCCTATTTTGTTGGGGGTTCTGTTCGAGATGCCCTCCTTAATCGTCCCATCCACGATGTGGACATTGCGACGTCTTCTTATCCAGAAGAGACCAAGCAGATTTTTCCGCGAACAGCCGATATCGGAATCGAGCATGGAACTGTCTTGGTCTTAGATGGGGACGAGGAGTATGAGGTGACTACTTTTCGGACAGAAGATGTCTATGTGGACTATCGTAGACCTAGTGCGGTTTCTTTTGTTCGCTCGCTAGAAGAAGACCTCAAGCGCCGTGATTTTACAGTCAATGCCTTTGCCTTGGATGAGACAGGAGAAATCGTTGACTTGTTCCATGGTTTAGACGATTTGGAAAATCAAGTCTTGAGGGCGGTTGGAGTGGCAAGTGAGCGTTTCAACGAAGACGCTCTGCGGATTATGCGTGGCTTCCGTTTTCAGGCCAGTCTTGGCTTTGAGCTTGAGTCAGAAACATTTAAAGCTATGAAGACTTTGACGCCACTTTTGGAGAAAATTTCTGTGGAGCGTACCTTCGTTGAGTTTGATAAACTTTTGCTGGCTCCATTTTGGAGAGGGGGCTTGGCTTCCATGATTGAGAGTCAAGCTTATGACTATCTCCCTGATATGGCCTCTAGCCAGGACAAGCTCAACAGACTGTTTGATTTGGAGACTGATTTTATCTTTGAATCCTCTGAGCAAGCTTGGGCGGCTCTACTGTGGGCTTTGGAGATTGAAAATGCACAGTCCTTTTTGAAGGCTTGGAAAACCTCACGTCAATTTGCCAAGCAGGTACAAGATTTGCTGACTATTTTGGCCTTGCGTGAAAATGGAGAATTGAGCAAGCGCGATTGTTACCGCTTTGACTTAGATTTGCTTTTACAGGCTGAAAATCTTCGACAGGCTCAAGGGAAACCAGTCAATTCGCAAGTCATCACAGAAACTTACCAGAGTTTGACTATTCATGATAAGAAAGAAATTCAGATTAATGGTGGCATTTTGATTAAGGAATATGGCTTTCAACCAGGTCCAGACTTGGGAGAGATTTTAACAGAGATTGAATATGCCATTGTCGATGGAGAATTGGAAAATGACCGTCAAGCCATCCATGCTTATCTAAGGGAGAAAAAATGAGTGATTTTATCGTTGAAAAACTAAGTAAATCCGTCGGTGACAAGACCGTTTTTAAGGATATTTCCTTTATCATCCATGACCTAGACAGAATTGGTCTAATCGGTGTTAATGGAACGGGGAAGACCACCCTTTTAGATGTTCTTTCTGGTGTTTCTGGCTTTGATGGGGATGTTAGTCCTTTTTCAGCTAAGAATGATTACCAGATTGGTTACTTGACTCAGGACCCTGATTTTGATGATAGCAAGACAGTTTTGGATACGGTCCTATCCAGCGACCTCAAGGAAATCCAACTCATTCGTGAGTATGAACTCCTTATGCTCAACTACAGTGAGGACAAGCAGGCGCGTTTGGAACGGGTCATGGCTGAGATGGACTCTCTCCAAGCTTGTGAAATTGAGAGTCAGGTCAAGACGGTTCTCAGCAAGCTGGGTATTCAGGACTTATCTACTCCTGTTGGGGAATTGTCAGGTGGTCTAAGAAGACGGGTCCAGTTGGCGCAAGTTCTTCTTGGCAACCACGACCTATTGCTTCTGGATGAGCCAACCAACCATCTGGATATTGCGACTATTGAGTGGCTGACCCTCTTTTTGAAAAATTCTAAGAAGACCGTCCTTTTTATTACCCACGACCGTTATTTCTTAGATGCACTGTCAACTCGGATTTTCGAATTGGATCGCGCAGGCTTGACCGAATATCAGGGCAATTATCAGGACTATGTTCGCCTTAAGGCGGAACAGGATGAGCGTGATGCGGCTCTTCTCCACAAAAAGGAACAACTTTATAAGCAAGAATTGGCCTGGATGCGCAGACAACCGCAGGCGCGTGCGACTAAGCAGCAGGCTCGTATCAATCGTTTCCACGATTTGAAGAAAGAAGTTTCAGGTGGCGTTGCTGAAACAGACTTGACCATGAACTTTGAAACCAGTCGGATTGGGAAAAAAGTTATCGAGTTTCAGGATGTTTCCTTTGCGTATGAAAACAAGCCTATTTTGCAAGATTTTAATCTCTTGGTGCAGGCTAAAGATCGTATTGGAATTGTTGGGGACAACGGTGTTGGGAAATCAACTCTCCTTAACTTGATTGCAGGCATTCTTGAGCCGACAGCAGGACAAGTTGTGATTGGGGAAACTGTTCGAATCGCCTATTTCTCTCAGCAAATTGAGGGCTTGGATGAGAGCAAGCGAGTGATCAATTATCTGCAGGAAGTGGCAGAAGAGGTCAAGACCAGCGGTGGTTCTAGTACTTCGATTGCAGAGTTGCTGGAGCAGTTCCTTTTCCCACGTTCGACGCATGGAACCTTGATTGAGAAATTGTCTGGGGGAGAGAAAAAACGTCTTTATCTCCTCAAACTGCTCTTGGAAAAACCAAATGTTCTTCTCTTGGACGAACCGACAAATGACTTAGATATTGCGACCTTGACAGTTTTGGAGAATTTCTTGCAAGGATTTGCAGGACCTGTTTTGACAGTTAGCCACGACCGCTATTTCTTGGATAAGGTAGCGACCAAGATTCTCGCTTTTGAGGATGGCAAGATTCGTCCTTTCTTTGGTCATTATACCGATTACCTTGATGAAAAAGCCTTTGAAACAGAGTTGGTCAATCAGGTGCAAAAGGCCGAAAAGGAGAAAGTAGTCAAGGTTCGAGAAGACAAGAAACGCATGACCTACCAAGAAAAGCAGGAGTGGGCAAGTATTGAAGGTGATATTGAAGCCTTGGAAAACCGTATCGCTGCTATTGAAGGGGAAATGCAGGTAAACGGATCTGACTTCGGCAAACTAGCTACTCTTCAAAAAGAACTGGATGAGAAAAACGAAGCACTCCTTGAAAAATACGAACGCTATGAATATCTCAGTGACTTTGATAGCTAGAAGAATAGAAAAATCCCGTCTCATGACAGGATTTCTCTATTCTTTTTTTGTTTCTTGGTGAAAGATATTTTGCCAGGTTTCGTGGCGACGCCAGATACTGGTATGGATGATACCATCTAACTCATAGGAGATGAGTTTGGTCTTTTGACTGATGGAAGTGATTTGAATGTCCTTGATAGCAGAATTCAACTCTTTTTCAGCTTTATAGGCCTCTTTATCCATCTGCTCTCCATCTTGGCGAATATAGACAAAATCGTCAGCCAAGAGTTCTTCCAGTTGATTTCCTTGGTCAATCAATTGTTCACGCATAAGCAATTTTTTGTAGACATTGTCTAAAATCTCATCCTCAGGGATAGGTGCTGGCTCGATATGGACATCGGTATCAAAGACGCCAAAACGTTCTTCCAGCATAGACTCGACTTGATCCGCAATCTCGTGGCTCTCATAAACCGACAAGTCAGGATTCATTTCTAGCGTAATATCAAGGTAAATATTGCTACCGTAGGTGCGACCTCTTTGAGACTTAACCTTGCTGATTTTGGGAATTTCCATGATGGCCTTTTGATAATCCTCAAGCAAACGGTCGTCAAAACCATCTGAAAGACTAAAGGAAGACTCGATAAAGATATCATAGGCAGTTTTCAAGATAAAGAAAGTGATGACGATGGCAACCAGTTTATCCACAATCGGATAATTAAAGCTGCTAGCCAGGATGGCAATGGTAGTACCAAGTGAGGTGACAGCATCAGAAAGATTGTCCTGGGCGGCAGCCTTCAGTGCCTTGGATTTGGATTTCTTACTGAGGCGAGTGTTATAGAGATAAACCACAAACATAATCGCTGCAGAAATGATTCCTAGAGTGGCACCAAGAGGATCAATGACCGTTTCTTCACGACTGAGAATCTTTTGAATGGTATCTCTTAGTACATCGAAACCAACATAGAACATGATGATGGAAGTGACCAAGCTAGCCAAATCTTCAATCTTCCAGTGGCCAAAACGGTGGTCTCGGTCAGCAGGTTGGCGCGCCATTCGAATCCCAATCAAGAGGGCCACATTTCCAATGATATCCGATACGTTGTTAAAACCATCTGCCACCAAACTGGATGAATGGAGGAGGTGCCCAGTTGCTAATTTCGCTGCAGACAAGATCAAATAAGTCGAAATGCTGATAATGGCCCCACGCTCAGCTAACTTGAGATTTGAGATAGATTGCTTCATTCAACTTCCTTTCTAGTCACATAGCATTCTACCATTATACTGGTTTTCAAGGGAAAATTCAAATAAGTCATTTTTTACTCTTTGAAAACTTTTCAAAATTTGGTATAATAGTACTACTCAAGGGAGTAGCTGGCAGAAACCTGTGATAGTGTCGTCATTCCGAATTTTATACTGAAAAGTATGCTTTCCGGCACTATCTTAAACAGCGAGACTTGTTATGATTAACAGGTCTCTCTTTGTTTGTCGTGAAAAGATGCGATGAGGGAAAAGAGAGTCTGTTTTGCACACAATGTCAAGGAGGAGACACATGTCAAAAGAACAAAAACGCCAAGCGTTTTACACTCAGAGTCCTGAAGAGGTCTTGAAGGCTGTGGATTCGACCGAGCAAGGTTTGTCATCAAGTGAGGCGGAAAAGCGCCTTGCTGAATTTGGCCACAATGAACTCGAAGAAGGCGAGAAACGATCAATCCTGGTCAAATTTATCGAACAATTTAAGGATTTAATGATTATCATACTAGTTGCGGCAGCAATCTTGTCAGTTGTGACTTCTGGTGGGGAAGATATCGCAGATGCCATTATCATTTTAGCCGTGGTTATCATTAACGCTGCCTTTGGTGTTTACCAAGAAGGAAAAGCAGAAGAAGCTATCGAAGCCCTCAAATCCATGTCTAGTCCAGCTGCCCGCGTTCTTCGTGATGGGCATATGGCGGAGATTGACTCTAAAGAATTGGTTCCAGGAGATATTGTTGCTCTCGAAGCAGGTGACGTGGTGCCAGCAGACCTACGTTTGCTAGAAGCCAACTCTCTTAAAATAGAAGAAGCAGCTCTTACAGGTGAGTCTGTGCCAGTCGAAAAAGACTTGACAGTTGAACTTGCTGCAGATGCTGGTATTGGTGACCGTGTCAACATGGCCTTCCAAAACTCTAACGTAACCTATGGTCGCGGTCTGGGTGTTGTTGTCAATACAGGGATGTATACTGAAGTCGGTCACATCGCAGGTATGCTTCAAGACGCTGATGAGACTGATACACCCCTCAAACAAAACTTGAATAACCTTTCTAAGGTCTTGACCTATGCAATTTTGGTCATTGCCCTTGTTACTTTTGTAGTGGGTGTCTTCATTCAAGGGAAAAATCCACTTGGTGAGTTGATGACCTCTGTTGCGCTTGCCGTTGCAGCCATTCCAGAAGGACTCCCAGCTATCGTAACTATCGTTCTTGCTCTTGGTACTCAAGTTTTGGCCAAACGAAACTCTATCGTTCGTAAGTTGCCAGCAGTAGAAACACTTGGTTCAACTGAAATCATAGCTTCTGATAAGACTGGTACGCTGACCATGAACAAGATGACCGTCGAAAAAGTCTTCTACGATGCAGTCCTACATGACTCAGCTGATGACATTGAACTGGGTCTTGAAATGCCACTGCTTCGTTCAGTTGTCTTGGCCAATGATACGAAAATTGATGTGGAAGGTAACCTGATTGGTGACCCAACCGAAACAGC
>CABTAV010000106.1:0-6342 GCA_902482895.1 uncultured Streptococcus sp.
GATTAACCAATTGCACTTTGACCGTGCCTTTATCGGGATGAATGGTGTGGACGATGGTTATTATACGACTCCTGATATGGAGGAGGGGGCAGTTAAGCGTGCTATTTTAGAAAATGCCAAACAGACCTATGTCTTGGTGGATTCGTCTAAAATTGGACAAACTTGCTTTGCCAAGGTAGCACCACTCAAACGAGCTATTGTTATCACAAGTCAAGGGCATGAGCTCTTGCAGGCTATTAAGGAGAAAACGGAGGTAATAGAAGTATGATTTATACAGTCACACTCAATCCATCCATTGACTATATCGTTCGTTTGGATCAAGTTCAAGTCGGTAGTGTCAATCGAATGGACAGTGATGATAAGTTTGCTGGTGGGAAAGGAATCAATGTCAGTCGTGTCTTGAAACGCTTGGGTATTCCAAATACAGCGACTGGATTTATCGGAGGTTTTACTGGTGAATTTATCACAGATACTCTGGCAGAGGAAGAAATCGAGACACGTTTTGTCCAAGTGGCAGAAGATACTCGTATCAATGTTAAAATCAAAGCAGACCAAGAGACAGAAATCAACGGGACTGGTCCAAATGTTGAACCAGCTCAGCTAGAAGAATTGAAAGCTATTTTATCTAGTTTGACTGCAGAAGATACAGTTGTCTTTGCTGGTTCAAGTGCTAAGAATCTAGGCAATGTCATCTACAAGGATTTGATTGCCTTGACACGCAAGACTGGTGCGCAAGTCGTTTGTGATTTTGAAGGACAGACCTTGATTGATAGTTTGGACTACCAGCCACTTTTGGTCAAACCAAACAATCATGAACTTGGAGCGATTTTTGGAGTGAAACTCGAAAGTTTAGATGAAATTGAGAAATACGCTCGTGAGTTACTGGCTAAAGGTGCTCAAAACGTCATTATTTCTATGGCTGGTGACGGTGCTCTTCTTGTCACATCTGAGGGAGCTTACTTCGCAAAACCTATCAAGGGAACAGTCAAAAATTCAGTTGGAGCTGGTGACTCTATGGTTGCTGGATTTACAGGTGAATTTGTCAAATCTAAAGATGCAGTAGAAGCCTTCAAATGGGGAGTTGCTTGTGGAACGGCAACTACCTTCTCGGATGACTTGGCAACAGCAGAATTTATTAAAGAAACATATGAAAAAGTTGAGGTAGAAAAACGATGAAAATTCAAGACCTATTGAGAAAAGATGTCATGTTGCTGGATTTGCAGGCAACTGAAAAAACAGCTGTCATCGAAGAAATGATTAAAAGTTTGGTAGATCACGGTTATGTGACAGATTTTGAAACATTTAAAGAAGGTATTTTGGCACGTGAAGCTTTGACTTCTACAGGTTTGGGTGACGGAATCGCAATGCCTCACAGCAAAAATGCTGCTGTCAAAGAAGCGACAGTTCTCTTTGCTAAGTCAAATAAGGGTGTTGATTATGAGAGCTTGGATGGACAAGCAACTGACCTCTTCTTCATGATTGCGGCTCCAGAAGGTGCCAATGATACTCACTTGGCAGCCTTGGCAGAATTGTCTCAATACTTGATGAAAGACGGTTTTGCTGACAAACTTCGTCAAGTAACATCAGCTGACCAAGTTATCGAACTTTTTGACAAAGCTTCCGAAAAAACTGAAGAGCCTGTTCAAGCACCTACTAATGACTCTGATGAGTTTATCGTTGCTGTTACAGCTTGTACAACAGGTATTGCTCACACTTACATGGCTCAAGAAGCCCTTCAAAAAGTGGCTGCTGAAATGGGTGTTGGAATCAAGGTTGAAACCAACGGTGCTAGCGGTGTTGGAAACCAACTAACTGCTGAGGACATCCGCAAGGCTAAAGCTGTTATCATCGCTGCAGACAAGGCGGTTGAGATGGATCGTTTCGATGGCAAACCATTGATCAATCGTCCAGTTGCTGACGGTATCCGTAAAACAGAAGAATTGATTAACTTGGCTCTTTCAGGAGATGCTGAAGTCTACCGTGCTGCTAATGGAGCAAAAGGTGCAACAGCCTCTAACGAAAAACAAAGCCTTGGTGGTGCCTTCTATAAACACTTGATGAGTGGTGTATCCCAAATGTTGCCATTCGTTATCGGTGGTGGTATCATGATTGCCCTTGCCTTCTTGATTGACGGTGCTTTGGGTGTTCCAAATGAAAATCTTGGTAATCTTGGTTCCTACCATGAGCTAGCTTCTATGTTCATGAAAATTGGTGGAGCTGCCTTTGGTTTGATGCTTCCAGTCTTTGCAGGTTATGTTGCCTACTCTATCGCTGAAAAACCAGGTTTGGTAGCAGGTTTCGTGGCTGGTGCTATTGCCAAAGAAGGTTTTGCCTTTGGTAAAATTCCTTATTCCGCAGGTGGTGAAGCAACTTCAACTCTTGCAGGTGTCTCATCTGGTTTCCTAGGTGCCCTTGTTGGTGGATTTATCGCAGGTGCTTTAGTTCTTGCTATCAAGAAATACGTTAAAGTTCCTCGTTCACTTGAAGGTGCAAAATCAATCCTTCTCTTGCCACTTCTTGGAACAATCTTGACTGGATTTGTCATGCTAGCTGTGAATATCCCAATGGCGGCAATCAACACTGCTATGAATGACTTCCTAGGCGGTCTTGGAGGAGGTTCAGCTGTCCTTCTTGGTATCGTTCTTGGAGGAATGATGGCTGTCGATATGGGTGGACCAGTCAATAAAGCGGCTTATGTCTTTGGTACAGGTACGCTTGCAGCAACTGTTTCTTCAGGTGGTTCTGTGGCTATGGCAGCAGTTATGGCTGGAGGAATGGTGCCACCACTTGCCATCTTTGTCGCAACTCTTCTCTTTAAAGACAAATTTACTAAGGAAGAACGCAACTCTGGTTTGACAAACATCATCATGGGCTTGTCATTTATCACTGAGGGAGCAATTCCATTTGGTGCCGCTGACCCAGCTCGTGCGATCCCAAGTTTCATCCTTGGTTCAGCAGTAGCAGGTGGACTCGTTGGTCTTACTGGTATCAAACTTATGGCGCCACACGGAGGAATCTTCGTTATCGCCCTTACTTCAAATGCTCTTCTTTACCTCGTTTCTGTCTTGGTAGGAGCAATCGTAAGTGGTGTGGTCTATGGTTACCTACGCAAACCACAAGCATAAAACTTAGATAGAAAATGAAAAGATTGGACCGTTTGGTGCAGTCTTTTTCTCTTTCCGAAATGCCTGTGAAATATGGTATAATAGAAGAATGGCAAACAAGAATACAAGTAAAACAAGACGGAGACCGTCTAAAGCAGAACTCGAAAGAAAAGAAGCGATTCAACGAATGTTGATTTCGTTGGGAATCGCGATTTTATTGATTTTTGCAGCCTTCAAATTAGGGGCTGCAGGTATAACCCTTTACAATCTAATTCGCTTGCTAGTAGGTAGCCTAGCTTATCTGGCAATATTTGGTATCCTGCTCTACCTCTTCTTTTTCAAGTGGATTCGAAAACAGGAAGGACTCTTATCAGGATTTTTCACCATATTTGCTGGCTTGCTCCTGATTTTTGAGGCCTACTTAGTTTGGAAATATGGTTTGGGCAAGTCCGTTCTAAAAGGAACCATGGCTCAGGTTGTGACTGATTTGACTGGTTTTCGAACGACCAGTTTTGCTGGAGGTGGCTTGATTGGGGTTGCTCTTTATATTCCAACCGCCTTTCTCTTTTCAAATATCGGCACTTACTTTATTGGTTCTATCTTGATTTTAGCAGGCGCTCTCCTAATCAGTCCTTGGTCTGTTTACGATATTGCTGAATTTTGCAGTAGAGGCTTTGCTAAATGGCGGGAAGGGCATGAGCGTCGAAAAGAGGAACGCTTTGTCAAACAAGAAGAAAAAGCTCGTCAAAAGGCTGAGGAAGAGGCTAGATTAGAAAAAGAAGAGGCTGAGAAAGGCTTGCTTAATATGCCTCCTGTCGATATGGAAACAGGTGAAATTTTGACAGAAGATGTTGTGCTTGACGTTCCACCTATTCCAGAAGAAGAGTGGGTGGAACCAGAAATCATCCTGCCTCAAGCTGAACTTGAATTCCCTGAAAAGGAAGATGGCTCTGATGATGAAGATGTTCAGGTCGATTTTTCAGCAAAGGAAGCCCTCGAATACAAACTTCCAAGCTTACAACTCTTTGCCCCAGATAAACCAAAAGACCAGTCGAAAGAGAAGAAAATCGTTCGTGAAAACATCAAAATCCTAGAAGAAACCTTTGCTAGCTTTGGTATCAAGGTAACGGTTGAACGGGCTGAAATTGGACCTTCAGTAACCAAGTATGAAGTCAAGCCAGCAGTTGGAGTTCGAGTCAACCGCATTTCCAATCTGGCAGATGACCTCGCTCTAGCCTTGGCAGCCAAGGATGTCCGGATTGAAGCACCTATCCCAGGGAAATCTTTAGTGGGAATCGAAGTACCTAACTCTGAGATTGCGACAGTTTCTTTCCGCGAACTATGGGAACAATCTCAAACAAAAGCAGAAAATCTCTTGGAAATTCCTTTAGGGAAGGCAGTTAATGGCACCGCAAGAGCTTTTGACCTTTCCAAAATGCCTCACTTGCTCGTCGCAGGTTCAACGGGATCAGGGAAGTCAGTAGCTGTTAATGGCATTATTGCTAGCATTCTCATGAAGGCTAGACCAGATCAAGTCAAATTTATGATGGTTGACCCCAAGATGGTTGAGTTATCTGTTTACAATGACATTCCCCATCTCTTGATTCCAGTTGTAACCAATCCACGCAAGGCCAGCAAGGCCCTGCAAAAGGTTGTGGATGAGATGGAAAATCGTTATGAACTCTTTGCAAAGGTAGGAGTTCGTAATATTGCAGGCTTTAATGCCAAGGTAGAAGAGTTCAATGCCCAGTCTGAGTACAAGCAAATTCCGCTACCGCTCATTGTCGTGATTGTGGATGAGTTGGCTGACCTTATGATGGTGGCCAGCAAGGAAGTGGAAGATGCCATTATTCGTCTTGGGCAGAAGGCGCGTGCTGCCGGTATCCACATGATTCTTGCAACCCAGCGTCCATCCGTTGATGTCATTTCTGGTCTAATCAAGGCCAATGTCCCATCTCGTGTCGCTTTCGCAGTTTCATCAGGAACAGACTCCCGTACTATTTTAGATGAAAATGGAGCTGAGAAACTGCTTGGTCGAGGAGATATGCTCTTTAAACCAATCGATGAAAATCATCCAGTTCGTCTCCAAGGCTCCTTTATCTCGGATGATGATGTTGAACGCATCGTAAACTTCATCAAGGCTCAGGCTGATGCGGACTACGATGAGAGTTTTGATCCAGGTGAGGTTTCTGAAAATGAAGGTGAATTTTCAGATGGTGAAACTGGTGGAGATCCGCTTTTTGAAGAAGCCAAAGCTTTGGTCATTGAGACCCAGAAAGCCAGCGCATCCATGATTCAGCGTCGTTTATCAGTTGGTTTTAACCGTGCGACCCGCCTCATGGAAGAACTTGAAATGGCAGGTGTCATCGGTCCAGCTGAAGGTACCAAGCCTAGAAAAGTTTTACAACAATAAAAAATAGCTTCTTTCCAAGTTTGGAGGGAAGCTATTTTACTGGCTATTGATTACTTTTATACTCTTCGAAAATCTCTTCAAACCACGTCAGCTTCGCCTTGCCGTGTGTATGGTTACTGACTTCGTCAGTTCTATCCACAACCTCAAAGATGTACTTTGAGCAGCCTACGGCTAGCTTCCTAGTTTGCTCTTTGATTTTCATTGAGTATTATTTTCTGAAGTTGGAGTACTGGACTGTTTTTCATTTTCAGTAGTGGGTTTACTTGGAGCAGGAGTAGTAGATTCCTGAGTTGCTGCTTTCTGCTCTTCTCTTTTCTCTTCCTTGACGCTAGATTTTGGTGTTTCCTCTTGCTGTGTTTTTTCTTGGGTAGTGTTAGTTTCCTTATTGGGACTAGTGTTTTCCTTAGGGGATTCCTTTTGAATTTCTTTGACAATTGTTGTCGTCTGGCTTGTCGTAGGTTCTTTTTTAGTATTTTTGTTATTATCCAAGGCGTTCATGATCGTGATACTTGCGGTAATTAAGCCGAGGATACTACCGATAGTAGCAACGGTTTTTTGAAAGACTGTAAAGCCTTTTTTGATGTGTTCTGTTTTTGGTTTTGAAGTTCTACGATAATTAGACATACATTCTCTCCTTTAATTAAAATTTATTATACCGCATTTCTTTAAAAAAATCTTAAAAAAAGAGGAATTGCCCTTTCTTGTCGCAAGCTCCGTTTCATGATACAATAGAAGGAGTGATTTTAGAAAGCGTGAGAAAACATGATTTACTTTGATAATTCGGCGACGACCAAGCCCTATCCTGAAGCACTTGAAACTTATATG
>CABTAV010000107.1:0-6170 GCA_902482895.1 uncultured Streptococcus sp.
CCAAGTTTCGATTACTTTGGGACCTGAAATGACACCCACAAGAACTGGACCTGAAGTCATAAATTCACGAATCGGTGGGTAAAAACTCTGACCAACCAAGTCCTGATAGTGCTGATCAATCAACTCTTCTGAAACCTGTGAACGCAACTCCAATTTTTCGATTGTAATGCCACGTTGTTCGATGCGTTTCAACACTTCACCAACTAGCCCTCTTTTTATACCATCTGGTTTAATGATAAAAAATGTTTGTTCCATACCCGTCTCCTTTGTCAGCTTCTTTCTTTTATACTCTTCGAAAATCTCTTCAAACCACGTCAACGTCGCCTTGCCGTAGGTATGGTTCCTGACTTCGTCAGTCTTATCTGCAACCTCAAAGCAGTGCTTTGAGCAACCTGCGGTTAGTTTCCTAGTTTGCTCTTTGATTTTCATTGAGTATAAAATAATCTTCTTCTAGTTTCGCATACAATGGTGAATTTTGTCAAGTTCCAACCAAAAAGAGCCTGAAATTCACTTTCAGGACTCTCCTCTTATTTAATCTTTTCTTCTTCGTAGTCACCATTACTACATACAACCTGCTTGCCACCACCACGGACTTTTTTCTCCATGAGGAAATTGCCACATTTTGGACAGTCACGACCAACAGGCTTATCCCAAGAGGTAAATTCACATTCTGGATAGCGATTACAACCATAGAAGAGGCGGTTACGTTTTGTTTTACGTTCAATGATTTGTCCTTGATGACAACTTGGACACTCAACACCAATCTCTTTCACGATTGCTTGGGTATGGCGACAATCTGGGAAATTGCTACAAGCATAGAACTTACCAAAACGACCAAGTTTAATGACCATTGGACTGCCACACACTTCACAATCAAATCCAGCTGGTTCATCCTTAATCTGGATTTTCTCCATTTCTTCTTCAGCCTTGGCCACTTCTTTGGAGAATGGTTTGTAAAAGGCATCAATGACACGTTGCCACTGCTCTTTTCCGACTTCGACATCATCCAGTTTGCCTTCCATTTCAGCTGTAAAGGTCACGTTTACGATATCTGGGAAATATTCAACGATAAGCTTGTTAACAATTTCTCCCAACTCTGTCGGTTCAAAGCGTTTGGCTGTAAGGCGAACATAATAACGTTTCTGAATGGTTTCAATGGTTGGTGCGTAGGTTGACGGACGGCCAACCCCATTTTCCTCCAAGGTCTTGATCAGTGTCGCTTCAGAATAGCGAGCAGGAGGTTGAGTGAAATGTTGCTCTGGTTTGCTATTCACCTGCTTAACCACATCTCCAACAGCCATATCTGGTAACATCTTATTTTTATCAGAATCATTATAAATGGCAAGATAACCATCAAACTTAACCTGACTACCATTGGCAGCAAATTGAACCCCATTTTGAGACAATTTAACAGCCATGGTATCAAAGACAGCAGCTGTCATCTGGCTCGCTACAAAACGATTCCATATAAGGGTATAAAGCTTGAGCTGATCCTTGTTCAGATACTTAGCAATACTTTCAGGTGTATTAAAGACACTAGACGGACGAATAGCCTCGTGGGCATCCTGAGCTCCTGAAGCATTTTTGACCTTGCTACCATGCTTAGAATACTTGCTACCAAAACGGTCCGTAATGAAACTTGCTGCTTCGTTCTGCGCTACTGGACTGATACGAGTCGAATCGGTACGCATATAGGTAATCAAACCTTGAACACCAGAACCGATATTAATTCCTTCATAGAGCTGTTGGGCAACCATCATGGTTTTTCGAGTACGGAAATTGATTTTATTGGCAGCATCCATCTGCATAGATGAAGTGGTATAGGGTAATGGAGCATTGCGCTTGCGCTCTTTCTTATCTACCTGATCCACTGAAAAATCTTTGCTAGTCAGACGAGACAAGACTTCCTTTACCTCATCATTACTAGTCAGTTTCAGCTTTTTGCCATCCACTCCATAGAAGGAAGCCTGAAATTGCTTGGTTCCCTTTTTAAAGACAGCATCAATTGTCCAGTATTCTTCTGGCTGGAAGGCATTGATTTCATTTTCACGGTCAATGATGAGTTTAAGGGCAATGGACTGTACTCGCCCTGCTGATAAGCCCTTCTTGACCTTCTTCCACAAAATAGGCGAAATCGAGTACCCCACCAAGCGGTCTAGAACACGACGAGCCTGTTGGGCATCGACCAAGTCCATATCAATCTTGCGTGGTTCTTTAAAAGCATTTTTGACCGCATCCTTGGTGATTTCATTGAAGACCACACGGTTGGCATCATTCTCATCTAAGTTGAGAATATGAGCCAAATGCCAAGAAATCGCTTCTCCTTCACGGTCCGGGTCACTCGCCAGAAAGACTTTATTAGCTTTTTTTGCTTCTTTTTTCAAGTCATTAATAAGAGGTCCTTTTCCTCGGATATTGATATATTGCGGTTCATAATTATTTTCAATATCGACGGACATACTGGATTTCTTCAAATCACGGATATGCCCGACACTGGCTAAAACCTTGTAGTTTCTGCCTAGATATTTTTCAATCGTTTTCGCCTTAGCAGGCGACTCCACGATGACTAGATTTTTTTTAACTGTTGATTTTTTCTTTTTTGTTGCCGTAGCCACAGTATCACACCTTTTCAAAGTAATAAACTTTATAAAGTGTAAACCATTTTGGCATAACTGTCAAGACTTAGCTCCTATATATGGAAGAAAAGTTTGTCTATTAAGCAAAATTTCGTCTTAAAATTCAAATTCTGCAAGCACATCTTGCCCACTTGTGACCAATTTTGCTCCTTCTTGGATCAAATGATGGCAACCATCTGATAATCCATCTAAAATGCTACCAGGAATAGCAAAAACATCGCGCCCTTCTTCCATTGCCCTCTCACAGGTAATGAGACTACCTGAACGCATCTTAGCCTCTGCGACAATCACACCACGGCAAAGTCCAGCAATGATGCGATTACGGGCAGGAAAATGAAATTTCAGAGGTTGTTCGCCAGGTCCGTATTCACTTAGAACCAGATGATCATTTCCGATATAGTCTTGCAAACGTTTATTGGCTTTAGGATAAAACACATCCAGCCCTGTTCCAATCACTGCAATGGTTTTTCCGCCATTCTGAAGAGCTGCCATATGGGCTGCTGTATCAATCCCCTTGGCTAATCCACTGACGATAACCAGTTCATTTTCCAATCCCTGAATAATTTTTTCAACCGACTTAGCTCCCTGTTTGCTGCAAGAACGACTTCCTACGACTGCTACCTTAGGAAATTTCAAGAGGTCGAGATTGCCCTTGTAAAATAAAAGCACAGGAGCATCGTATATTTCACTCAAATCCCAAGGGTAACAGTCATCTAAAATAGAAAAAGATGGAAATTTTTGAAACTCCTTCTCCAAATGCGCATCGTCTATCTGAAAATAACGTTCCATAAAAACAGCTGGATTTCGGCAACCTGATATATCTGCAATATCTCCTAACAACAGTTCTTGATCGAAATTTTCACCATATTCTAGGACCTTCAAAACCTGTTGATTGGTCAAACCTGATTTTTTTAACTTATAGATTTCATAGTTTGTGATTTTCATAAATATCTCCATTTCTTTTTCTACTCATCTATTTATTCGTAAAAAAATTAAAAAGAAGATCATTTGATCTTCTTTTTTAGTTATCTTTGTTGTTAGATATTTAAAGTCTATCAACTATAAAATAATTTTCTTTATACTTCTACTCTTCATCCATGCTCAAGACGCTGAGGAAGGCTTCTTGCGGAACTTCCACTGATCCGATGGCTTTCATGCGTTTTTTACCAGCTTTTTGTTTTTCAAGGAGTTTGCGTTTACGAGAAACGTCACCACCGTAACACTTGGCAAGTACGTTCTTACGAAGGGCCTTGATATCAGTACGAGCCACGATTTTGTGTCCAATTGCTGCTTGAATCGGAACTTCAAATTGTTGACGAGGTATGATTTTCTTGAGCTTATCAACGATGAGTTTCCCACGTTCGTAAGCAAAATCCTTGTGAACGATAAAGCTGAGGGCATCCACCTTGTCTCCATTAAGAAGGATATCCATTTTCACTAGCTTAGATGGGCGATACTCTGACAATTCATAGTCAAAGCTTGCATAACCACGAGTCGAAGATTTGAGCTTATCAAAGAAATCAAAGACGATTTCAGCAAGAGGAATTTGATAGATAACATTGACACGGTTATCATCAATATAGTCCATGGTCACAAAATCCCCACGTTTACGCTGAGCCAGTTCCATCACCGCTCCGACAAACTCCTGCGGTACCATGATTTGAGCTTTAACATAAGGCTCTTCAATGGTCGCAATCTTGGTTGGATCTGGAAATTCTGATGGGTTAGATACATCCATTGATTCACCGTCGGTCAAATTAACTTTGTAAATAACAGACGGAGCTGTCATGATGAGATCAATATTGAACTCACGCTCTAAACGTTCTTGGATAACATCCATATGAAGAAGTCCAAGGAATCCACAACGGAAACCAAATCCAAGTGCCTGAGAAGTTTCTGGTTCAAACTGCAAGCTGGCATCATTCAGTTGCAATTTTTCAAGGGCTTCACGTAGGTCATTGTACTTGTTTGATTCGATAGGATAGAGACCCGCAAAGACCATAGGATTCATCTGCTTGTAACCATGTAATGGCTCTGCTGCAGGATTGGTTGCCAAGGTAACGGTATCACCCACACGAGTGTCCTGAACCGTCTTGATAGAAGCTGCAATATAACCAACGTCCCCAGTCGCAAGGAAATCACGACCAACTGCCTTGGGTGTAAAGATACCGACTTCGGTCACATCAAAGGTCTTACCATTGCTCATGAGCTGAATCTTATCACCAGGTTTGACCACTCCGTCCATGACACGCACTTGGAGGATAACCCCACGGTAAGCATCGTAAACCGAGTCGAAAATCAAGGCCTTAAGTGGCGCCGTCACATCACCCGTTGGTGCTGGTACTTTTTCTACAATTTGCTCTAGAATTTCTTCTATACCAATACCAGCCTTAGCAGAAGCCAAAACTGCTTCACTGGCATCCAAACCAATGACATCTTCAATCTCAGTACGCACGCGCTCAGGATCTGCAGCCGGCAGGTCAATCTTGTTAATGACTGGCATGATTTCCAAATCATTGTCCAAGGCCAGATAAACATTGGCAAGGGTTTGGGCCTCAATCCCTTGGGCAGCATCGACCACCAAAATAGCCCCCTCACAGGCAGCTAGCGAACGCGAAACTTCATAGGTAAAGTCTACGTGCCCCGGCGTGTCAATCAAGTGGAAAATATAAGTTTCCCCATCTTTTGCGGTATAATTCAGCTCAATGGCATTCAACTTAATGGTAATCCCACGCTCCCGCTCTAGATCCATGCTGTCCAAAAGCTGGGCCTGCATTTCACGACTTGAAACCGTCTCTGTCTTTTCCAAAATGCGGTCTGCTAGAGTCGATTTCCCGTGGTCAATATGGGCGATAATAGAGAAGTTACGGATCGTCTCCTGTCGTTTTTTCAATTCTTCTAAGTTCATGATTCTCTTCCTTTCAGGGTATCTATTTATTATAAATTGTTTTTGATATTTTGACAAGACCATACCCTGCTAGGAGTACTAATCTTCAGCGACAAAGCCGTCATTTTCAATAAAGTGATGTTCTGTCATTCCTTGGTCAGTAAAGACAATCCCGTGAAGGACACCACCATAGACAGCTCCTCCGTCCATCCCAATCTTACCATCTTCTGTAGTCCAAAGCTCAGCTGTACCTCGTTCTTGCTTTAACAAACCATAAACCGGTGTGTGACCAAAGACAATGGTTTTTTCAGTATGATTTTCTGCTTCGTGGAACGGTTTTCTAAGCCATACTTTTTTATAATCTGTAGTTTCATGCCAGTCATCCAATGTTAAATCAATACCTGCGTGAACAAAGATATACTTATCTGTCTCTACCACAAACGGCATTTGACGAATAAATTCAACCAAATCTGCCGCTTCAGTAGCAACACGCTTGGCATCCTCAACTCCATCAACTGGTGCATCCAAGGGACGACCTAGGATAGAATTAATGGTTGTATCTCCACCATTGCGACGATAATGGTCATAACTTTCTTCTGGGTCATCTAGCCAAGTCAAAAACATATACTCGTGGTTTCCTGACAAAC
>CABTAV010000108.1:0-6137 GCA_902482895.1 uncultured Streptococcus sp.
ATGGGATTGGTACTTATGGCTAATAACCTCCTAAAATACAATAAGAGAACGACTCAAAATTAAAAAGCTAGAGTCCCACAATTGGAAATCTCTAGCTTTTTGTGGTTGAGAACTATTTTGTCTCAGGTTCTTCTTTTCTTATAAACTGGTTGAGTGTTTGGGTTGTACTTTTTGCTCTGGGTCAATGTAGTTGATAGCATTATTGACAGCGGTTGGTGCTTCTCCAAGCCCTGTCGCAATCAGATCAATTTTTCCGTCATAGTAGCAGCAGTCACCGATAGCATAGATACCTGCTTGGCTGGATTCCTGTTTGCTGTTGACGATAATCTTGTGGCGGTTGAGGTCCAGACCCCAGTTTTTAAGGTTACCGACAGAAGATTTGAAACCATAGTTGACAAAGAGGTGGTCTAGGTCAATCGTTTCGGTTTCATCAGATTTGACTTTTGTGATTTCAAGTTTATCGAGCGTTTTTCCATCTCCAAGGAGTTGGCTAGGGACGAATGGTGTCTTGATGCTCACAGATGATTCCTGTAAGGCTTGAACACTGTGCTCCAAGGCGCGAAAATTATCTCTGCGGTGAACAAGGGTAGTTGGTGCAATTTTTTCAAAAGCCAAAGCCCAATCCACAGCTGAGTCTCCCCCACCAAGAATCGTCACTTTCTTACCAGCATATTGCTGGATGTTGGAAACGTGGTAGTGGATATTTTCATATCCTTCAACGCCTTCTAGTTCCAGAGGACGTGGTTTGAAGGCACCGCCACCCATAGCGATGATAACTGTTTTAGACAAGTGACTTCCTTTAGAGGTTGTAATGGTAAAGCCATCTTCTTGTTTTTCAATCTCAAGAACCGTTTCATTGAGATGAATAGGGGTATCAAACCCGTTTAGTTGTTCAATCAAGCGGTTAGTCAACTCTTCTCCAGTCAGGTTTGGGAATCCTGGAACATCGAGGATTTCCTTTTCAGGATAGAGAATAGCTGGCTGTCCACCTAGTTGAGGAAGGGAATCGATGATTTGGACCTTGGCTTGGCGTAGATGGGCATAGAAGGCTGCAAAAAGACCGACAGGACCACCACCTACAATGGTAATATCATAGAGTTGAGACATGGTTTCTCCTTTGTTTTTTCTAGTCAGTTTATTTTATCATATTTTTGCTTAATTTAAAATGAAGTAGGATAGGGAAAAAAATGCCAGAAAAATGGTATAATAGAAAGGAACGTGTTTGGACAGAGAGGAGACAGCAGATGAACTTTCAACAATTATCCAACCTGCAATATTGGACTAGCTTGTTTTCTAGTCCTTGGAGTATTGCCATCAATCTGTTTGATATTTTGATTGTGACCTATGTTTTGTATCGTTTTACAAAAGCGATAGCTGGCACCAAGATTATGATTTTGGTGCGAGGGGTCTTGATCTTTGTATTAGCTCAGGTTGTGGCCAATGTCCTTGGTTTAACAACGATTTCTTGGTTGATTAATCAGATTATCACCTATGGGGTTATTGCTGCGGTTGTTATCTTCTCTCCAGAGATTCGAACTGGTTTGGAACGTTTGGGAAGGGCGACAGATTTCTTTTCTACTACTCAAATTAGTGCAGAAGAGCAAATGATTCGTGCCTTTGTCAAGTCAGTTGAATACATGAGTCCTCGTAAGATTGGTGCTCTGGTTGCTATTCAACGAGTTCGGACCTTGCAAGAATATATCGCGACAGGAATTCCCTTGGATGCCAAAATTTCAGCAGAACTCCTTATCAATATTTTTATTCCCAACACACCCCTACATGATGGTGCTGTGATTATCAGAGAAAATCGAATAGCAGTAACCTCTGCCTATCTGCCCTTGACAGAAAGTACAGGGATTTCCAAGGAATTTGGGACCAGACACCGGGCGGCTATTGGTTTATCAGAAGTATCCGATGCCTTGATCTTCATCGTCTCAGAGGAAACAGGAGGCATTTCTATTACCTATAACGGTGTTTTCAAGCACGACTTGACGATTGAAGAATTTGAAGCAGAGCTACGAGCAATTCTTTTGCCAGCTGTTGAGGAAAAAGCCAGTTTCAAGGAACGTTTGCTAGGAGGTTGGAAATATGAGAAAAAATAGTTTATATATCATTTCATCTCTCTTTTTTGCTTGTGTCTTATTCATTTATGCAACGTCAACCAACTTTCAAAATAGCAATACCGCAAGGCAGGTCAAATCAGAAACCTACACCAATACGATAACGAACGTTCCTATCGATATTCACTATGATAATGACCAGTATTTCATTAGTGGATTTGCATCAGAAGTTTCAGTGATATTAACCGGAGCTAATCGTGTGACCTTGGCCAGCGAAATGCAGGAGAGCACTCGTAAGTTTAAGGTCACAGCGGATTTGACGGATGCCAGTGTTGGAACGATTGAAGTTCCCTTGAATATTGAAAATCTTCCAAGCGGATTGACCGCTGTGGCAACGCCTCAAAAGATTACAGTGAAAGTTGGGAAGAAGGTTAAGCGAGATGGGATGATTGTTGTGCCACAAGTTGACCAAAGCCAGATTGATTCCAAGCTACAAATTGATAGTGTAACCGTGTCAAACGAACGAGTTTCTGTCACAACTGACCAAGAAACATTAGCTAAAATCGATCGTATTATTGCGCTTTTACCAACCAGCGAACGCATAACCGGTAATTACAGTGGTTCAGTACCTTTGCAGGCAATCGATCGCAATGGTGTTGTCTTACCGGCAGTTATTACTCCGTTCGACACAACAATGAAGGTGACTACAAAACCAGTAGCACCAAGTTCAAGCACATCAAATTCAACTACAAGTAGTTCGTCGGAGACGTCTTCGTCAACGAAAGCAACTAGTTCAAAAACGAATTAAAAATAGAAAAAGGATTTTATAAAAATGGGTAAATATTTTGGGACTGATGGAGTCCGTGGAGAAGCTAATGTAGAATTAACGCCAGAATTGGCCTTTAAACTAGGACGTTTTGGAGGCTATGTTCTTAGCCAACATGAAACGGAAGCGCCGAAAGTTTTTGTAGGACGTGACACACGTATTTCTGGGGAAATGCTAGAATCTGCCTTGGTGGCAGGTCTCCTCTCTGTAGGGATTCACGTCTACAAACTTGGTGTCCTTGCAACACCAGCAGTAGCTTACTTGGTAAAAACTGAGGGAGCCAGTGCAGGTGTCATGATTTCTGCTAGCCACAACCCAGCCCTTGATAATGGGATTAAGTTCTTTGGTGGTGATGGTTTCAAACTAGATGATGAAAAAGAAGCAGAAATTGAAGCCTTGCTAGATGCTGCGGAAGACACTCTTCCTCGTCCAAGTGCTGAAGGCTTGGGAACCTTGGTAGATTATCCAGAAGGTTTGCGTAAGTATGAAGGATATCTTGTTTCAACTGGAACTCCTCTTGAAGGAATGAAGGTTGCCTTGGATACGGCTAATGGTGCAGCTTCTACAAGTGCCCGTCAAATCTTTGCAGATCTTGGTGCTCAATTAACTGTTATTGGGGAAACACCAGATGGTCTTAACATCAACCTTAATGTTGGTTCTACACACCCAGAAGCCCTTCAAAAAGTGGTCAAAGAAAGCGGGTCAGCTATCGGTTTGGCCTTTGACGGAGACAGTGACCGTTTGATTGCTGTCGATGAGAATGGCGATATCGTCGATGGTGACAAGATTATGTACATCATCGGAAAATACCTTTCTGAAAAAGGACAATTGGCGCAAAATACAATCGTGACAACCGTTATGTCTAACCTTGGTTTCCACAAGGCCTTGGATCGTGAAGGCATTAACAAGGCAGTCACTGCAGTTGGCGATCGTTACGTTGTTGAAGAAATGCGAAAATCAGGCTACAACCTTGGTGGTGAACAGTCTGGTCACGTCATCTTGATGGACTACAATACAACAGGTGATGGCCAATTATCTGCTGTTCAATTGACAAAAATCATGAAGGAAACTGGTAAGAGCCTGTCAGAGTTGGCAGCAAAAGTAACCATCTATCCACAAAAATTAGTCAATATCCGAGTGGAAAATGCTATGAAGGAAAAGGCTATGGAAGTGCCAGCTATCAAGGACATTATCGAGAAGATGGAAGAAGAAATGGCAGGGAATGGGCGTATCCTTGTTCGTCCAAGTGGAACAGAGCCCCTCTTGCGTGTTATGGCAGAAGCTCCTACAACAGAAGAAGTGGACTACTATGTTGATACTATCGCAGACGTAGTTCGAGCTGAAATCGGGATTGACTAAATCCTAGAAAACTAGATGAAAATAAAAAATTATGGTACAATAGCTTATAATATTGTAGCCGAGGGAGAAAGACATGAATCTTAAACGTGAACAAGAATTTGTTAGTCAGTATCATTTTGATGCGCGTAATTTTGAATGGGAAAATGAAAATGGAGCTCCTGAAACTAAGGTGGATGTGAACTTCCAATTAATTCAACATGACCAAGAAAATCAAGTGACTTCCTTGATTGTTGTCTTGAGTTTTATGATTGTCTTTGACAAATTTGTTATCAGTGGAACCATTTCACAGGTGAACCATATCGATGGTCGTATTGTTAACGAACCAAGTGAATTGAACCAAGAAGAAGTGGAAACCTTGGCTCGTCCATGTTTGAACATGCTCAACCGTTTGACTTACGAAGTAACTGAAATTGCATTAGACTTACCAGGAATCAATTTGGAGTTCTAATATGAAATTAGCTGTTATCACAGATTCCTCTGCCTATCTCAGTGCAGAGGCCTTGCAAAGAGAAGATTTATATGTCTTGGATATTCCTGTCAATATTGATGGTGAGGAGTATGTCGAAGGTATTAATCTGACTGCTGAGGAATTTTACCAAAAAATGGCTCAGGCTTCTGAATTGCCTAAGACCAGTCAACCAAGTATTGCCAAGTTAGATGAGATTCTAACTTCGCTCAAAGAACAAGGTTATACACATGCTTTGGGGCTTTTCCTATCTTCTGGAATTTCAGGTTTTTACCAAAATATCCAGTACATGGTCGATGACTATGAGGGCTTAACCATTGCCTTCCCAGACACTTTGATTACAAGTGCTCCTTTGGGTATCATGGTTGAAAGTGTCTTTAACTGGCGAGACCAGGGCGATGATTTTGCTATCATTCAGGATAAGCTAGCTATTCAGATTAGTCATACATCTGCTTTCATCATGGTGGATGACTTGGACCATTTGGTTAAAGGGGGACGCCTTTCAAATGGAGCTGCGATTTTGGGCAATCTGCTAAGCATTAAGCCAATCCTCTATTTCAATGATCAAGGTGTGATTGAAGTGTACGAAAAAGTTCGTACTGAAAAGAAAGCAGCCAAGCGTTTAATTGAGATTATCAAGGAAGCCACAGCTTCAGGCAAATACCGTATCATTGTCATTCACGGAAATGCTCCTGAAAAGGCTGAAGAATTGCGTCAGCACTTACTTGAATCTGGAGTGGGTACAGATATTTCACTTGCTACATTTGGTAGTGTCATTGGAACACACCTAGGAGCAGGAAGCATTGCTTTAGGTTATATTCCAGTGATTTAGTTGGTGCTTTTGAGCTAGTTAAGAAATCTTGTATCTTAGAGATTGAACACGGACCACCTGCCTCTTGAAAAAAGATGACTGTTTTTCCTTTCGTGGAAAGTCAGCGCCATTCCCTATTTTTCATGGGCAGCTAAGGTCCTTTGTATCTTGATAATTGAACACGCCTGGAACCCTGTGTGAAAAAGATAGTTCTTCCAAGGAGTATCTACTCCTTGATCAGAACTCCTATTTTCACTTTGTGTTCTTGCAGGCTTTGTATCTTAGAAATTGAACACGGACTACCTGCCTCTTGAAAAAAGATGCCTGTCTTGCCTTTCATGGAAAGTCAGCGTCATTCCCTATTTTTCAAGGGCAGCTAACGTCCTTTGTATCTTAGTCAGGAGTAGATATGAGTATTCGAGTAATTATTGCTGGTTTTAAGGGAAAGATGGGCCAGGCTGCTTGTCAGATGGTCTTGGCTGATCCAGACTTGGACTTGGTAGCAGTTTTGGATCCCTTTGAGTCTGAGTCAGAATGGCAGGGAATTCCTGTTTTCAAGGATAAGGTTGATTTAGCAGGCTTTGAAGCGGATGTCTGGGTAGATTTTACTACTCC
>CABTAV010000109.1:0-6053 GCA_902482895.1 uncultured Streptococcus sp.
GTGTGCTCATAGCCTCGAATGATACGGCCCTGAAAACGGAGTTCTTGTAGCCCTGTATCGATATTCTGGGCTAGGGAGCGGGCTGGGCAACCATCGACTAGAATTTCCCCTTTGAGAAGTGCTTGTTTCATGGCCTTTCGGCTGATTTTTTCTTGGGCTAATAAATTATCTAAACGCATACAGTGCCTATCTTATCATAAGTCGCTTGCTTTGAAAAGGCTTGACGTGAAAAGAAAAGCAGAGTGAAAACATTTACACTTGCTTGAATTATGTTATTTACTTGAAAATATGGTATAATCGTTCAGTTAGAAAATAAATTTTGAATATTATAGAGGAAATCATGACAAAACTTAGAGAAGATATCCGTAACATTGCGATTATCGCCCACGTTGACCACGGGAAAACAACCCTCGTTGACGAATTATTGAAACAATCAGAAACACTTGATGCACGTACTGAATTGGCTGAGCGTGCTATGGACTCAAACGATATCGAAAAAGAGCGCGGAATTACCATCCTTGCTAAAAATACAGCCGTTGCCTATAACGGAACTCGTATCAACATCATGGACACACCAGGACACGCGGACTTTGGTGGAGAAGTTGAGCGTATCATGAAAATGGTTGACGGTGTTGTCTTGGTCGTAGATGCCTACGAAGGAACCATGCCACAAACTCGTTTCGTATTGAAAAAAGCTTTGGAACAAGACCTTGTCCCAATCGTTGTTGTTAACAAAATCGATAAACCATCAGCTCGCCCAGCAGAAGTAGTGGACGAAGTCTTGGAACTTTTCATCGAGCTTGGTGCAGATGACGACCAGCTTGATTTCCCAGTGGTGTATGCTTCAGCGATCAACGGAACTTCTTCATTGTCAGATGATCCAGCTGACCAAGAAGCTACTATGGCACCAATCTTTGACACGATTATCGACCATATCCCAGCTCCAGTAGATAACTCAGATGAGCCTTTGCAGTTCCAAGTGTCACTTTTGGACTACAATGACTTCGTTGGACGTATTGGTATCGGTCGTGTCTTCCGTGGTACTGTTAAGGTTGGGGACCAAGTTACCCTTTCTAAACTAGATGGTACAACTAAAAACTTCCGTGTTACAAAACTCTTCGGTTTCTTTGGTTTGGAACGTCGTGAAATCCAAGAAGCCAAAGCAGGTGATTTGATTGCCGTTTCAGGTATGGAAGATATCTTTGTCGGTGAAACCATCACTCCGACAGACGCAGTTGAAGCTCTTCCAATCCTACACATCGATGAACCAACTCTTCAAATGACTTTCTTGGTTAACAACTCACCATTTGCTGGTAAAGAAGGTAAATGGGTAACTTCTCGTAAGGTAGAAGAACGCTTGCAGGCAGAATTGCAAACAGACGTTTCCCTTCGTGTTGACCCAACTGATTCACCAGATAAATGGACGGTTTCAGGGCGTGGAGAATTGCACTTGTCAATCCTTATTGAAACTATGCGTCGTGAGGGTTATGAACTTCAAGTATCTCGTCCAGAAGTTATCGTGAAAGAAATCGATGGTGTTAAATGTGAGCCATTTGAACGTGTTCAAATCGATACTCCAGAAGAATACCAAGGATCTGTTATCCAAAGCCTTTCTGAACGTAAGGGTGAAATGTTGGATATGATTTCAACTGGTAATGGTCAAACTCGTTTGGTCTTCCTTGTTCCAGCGCGTGGTTTGATCGGATACTCAACTGAGTTCTTGTCAATGACTCGTGGTTACGGTATCATGAACCATACCTTCGACCAATACTTGCCATTGATTCCAGGTGAAATTGGTGGTCGTCACCGTGGTGCCCTTGTTTCTATCGATGCTGGTAAGGCTACAACTTACTCAATCATGTCTATCGAAGAACGTGGTACAATTTTTGTCAACCCAGGTACTGAGGTTTACGAAGGAATGATTATCGGTGAAAACTCTCGTGAAAACGACTTGACAGTTAACATCACGAAGGCTAAACAAATGACCAACGTTCGTTCAGCTACTAAGGACCAAACAGCTGTTATCAAGACACCTCGTATCTTGACACTTGAAGAATCTCTTGAGTTCTTGAACGACGATGAGTACATGGAAGTAACGCCTGAGTCTATCCGTTTGCGTAAACAAATCCTTAACAAGGCAGAGCGTGAGAAAGCTAACAAGAAGAAAAAATCAGCTGAATAAGAGCTAGAAAGAGATAAAGATGGTTTATTTAATCATAGGAATCCTCTTATTACTACTCTATGTATTTGCGACACCAGAAAGCATTAAAGGGACAGTCAATATCGTCCTTGTCGTCTTTGCTTTCGTAGCACTTTTGATTTTGCTCATGCTGTCTGTTCTGCAAATCTTTCAGCTACCGACAGAATTCTTCATCGCAGTCGCTATGCTCTTCCTAGCATACTTTAGCTTGCGAGATATTACCCTCATGTCGGTCCATAAAAGTAAAAGAAGATAAAAAGAGAGTTTTGGCTCTCTTTTTTTGTAGAAATTTTACAGTAGTTCGAATTGCTTTTTAGTTAATATCATCTCTTTTGCTTGGATAGTATGAATGGTAAAAACTGATATTAAATTCTTTTCCGACATCTATTTCTAAGGAAACTGTAAAATTCTATTACTAATGATATCTTAGTAAAATATGTTGACAGATTATATAGAAAGTGATATATTTACGGTATAAGAAACCGATTTCAAAATAAGAAAGGATTAAATTTATACTCAATGAAAATCAAAGAGCAAACTAGGAAACTAGCCGCAGGTTGCTCAAAGCACTGCTTTGAGGTTGTAGATAAGACTGACGAAGTCAGTTACATATATCTACGGCAAGGCGACGTTGACGCGGTTTGAAGAGATTTTCGAAGAGTATTAGTTAATATAGTGGATTGAATTTAGAATAGGACACTACGAATTCTAAAATATTTCTAGAAATGAATATGACTTTCCTAATCTCTTTGTTCATATCTTATTTCAATCTACTACATCATCTCTTTTGCTTGGATAATATGAATGGGAAAAACTTGAATAAAATTCGTTAATGACATCTATTTTTAAGGGAACTGTAAAATTCTATTACTAATGATATCTTAGCAAAATATGTTGATAAATTATATAGAAAGTGATATACTTAAGTTATAAGAAATCGTTTTCAAAATAAGAAAGGATTCAATTTGTTGTCTTGTTGCTCAGGGTGTGATTGATTAAACTAGGAAAATAATTCTAAGAATTTATAACATGTAAAATTTCTTTCTATAGGGTTATTCTCTTATACAAGGAGTCTACTATGAAGAAACTATTCATATTATTATCAACTTTTTTTCTCAGCTTCTTCCTTTCTTGGATTATTGTCTTACGTGCTCCACAATATTTATATGCAAGCTATGATTCCGTCTCCTTACTTCGTGTCAAAAAAGATACTCAGGAACCGACGCGTGAGGTATTTGAACAGGAATTGGAGAAGTTTGCAAACTCAGAACAGAGTTTAATAGCTAGAAGAATTGTAGAGCCGAGTAAGGATGGGGCGACTCACTTTACTTATGCAACTTATGGTCAGGGAACTTTACCAAAAGAATTCCAAGAAGCTAGCCAAGAAAGTCGTGAACGTAGTGATCCGCTAAATAGTTATCTCCTTTTGTCAGGCTCCTTGACGAAAGAAAAGCTAGCCGATAAATTAGGAGATTTGGGTTATAAAGCAATTCCTGACCGAAAGACACCGCCCTATTCTCTTGCTTTTAGGATGTTACTAATTCCCCTTATTTTAATTAGCTTAGCAATATTTGGCTTATCTTTCTTTGCTCTAGTGATTATCACTCGGATTAAGGAAATGAGAGCTGCAGGTATAAAACTCTTTTCTGGTCAGACTCTCTTATCCATCATGGGGCATTCTTTATCGACTGATATCAAATGGATCCTTCTATCAGCCCTCCTTTCCTTCCTAGGTGGGGGAGTCGTTCTTTTTAGTCAAGGTTTGTTTTATCCTATCTTGTTAGCCACCTATGGTTTTGGGATTAGTTTCTATCTATTGTTTTTATTGGGTATTTCAATTTTACTAATGCTCCTTTATCTAATGAGTTTGAGTTACAAAGCATTAGTTCCCGTTATTAAGGGAAGATTACCCCTTAAACGCTTGATGGCTTTAACCCTATTGTGTCAGTTAGTAGCTGTTTTTACAGTAGGCTACGCTGTTAAGACAGGTTTGACGTCTTACCAACGATTGAAAGAACTTGAAATTTCAAAACAAGCATGGCAGGACAGAGCAGACTATTACCAGATTTTCTTTGGCTTAGGTGATAGAGTAAAAGATACAGAAAATCAGAATAAGTGGTATGCCTTTGCCAAGGAAGCAATCGAAGAAGAACAGGCTCTATTTGTAAAAGATAATCTCATTCATTTTGCAAATCCTCAAGGAAAAAATGAAAAAGGGGAAACACTGGATACCTATAGTCCAGATGCTAATGTTCTTTATGTCAGCCCAAGTTATTTGGACAAGGAAAATGTATCTGTAAATGGTGAGACTAGACAGAAACTAGCCCATCTTCAAAAAGGGGAATTTGGACTCTTATTACCAGAATCTCTTCGTTCACAGGAAGCAGAACTTAAGAAAGCTTTTGAAGAAAGATTGAGTGATTATGGAAAATCTGGTGAGGAGGCAAGTGCTCCTTTAGAGTATGAAATGAGAGCGATTGTTAGTTATCTTCCAACTGGAGAAAAGCGGTTTGTTTATAATAACGGTGAGAATCCCGTATCCACTCAGTATTTGACTGATCCGATTTTAGTTGTATTTACTCCAACATCTATAGGTGATAGTATCATTTCCAAATCTAGTTGGTCTATCAATGCTGGAAAGCAACTCTTTATCAAGGGATATGAGAGTGGTCTATCTCTCTTGAAGGAAGCTGGAATTTATGAGCAAGTATCCTATCTTAAAGAAGGAAGAAGTGTTTATCTAACTCGTTATAATGAAGTTCAAACTGAAACAGCAACTTTAATCCTAGGGGCTATTGTTGGAATAGCTAGTTCCTTGTTACTCTTTTATTCTGTCAATCTTCTATATTTCGAGCAATTCCGCCGAGATATCTTGATTAAACGAATTTCAGGTTTACGATTTTTTGAAACACATGCTCAGTATATGGTTAGTCAATTTGCCAGTTTTGTATTTGGTGCTAGTCTCTTTATTTTAAGCAGTCGAGACTTGGTGATTGGCTTGCTCACTTTATTAGTCTTTCTAGCTAGTGCAGTTTTGACGCTTTACCGTCAAGCGCAGAAAGAATCTCGTGTTTCTATGACAATTATGAAAGGAAAATAGGATGATTGAACTAAAGAATATATCTAAAAAATTTGGAAGCCGTCAGCTATTTTCAGATACGAATCTTCATTTTGAAGGTGGGAAAATTTATGCCTTAATTGGGACAAGTGGCTGTGGTAAGACAACACTCTTGAATATGATTGGGCGATTAGAGCCATATGATAAAGGGCAAATCATCTATGATGGTACTTCTCTTAAGGACATCAAGCCTTCTGTTTTCTTTAGAGATTACTTGGGATACTTATTTCAAGATTTTGGCTTAATTGAAAGCCAAACCGTCAAAGAGAACCTCAATCTGGGTTTAGTTGGTAAAAAGTTGAAAGAAAAAGAGAAAATCTCTTTGATGAAACAAGCTCTAAACCGTGTCAACCTCTCTTATTTAGATTTAAAGCAACCTATCTTTGAATTATCAGGAGGAGAAGCACAACGTGTTGCACTAGCGAAGATAATTTTAAAGGATCCACCTTTGATCCTCGCAGATGAACCAACCGCTTCTTTAGACCCCAAAAACTCTGAGGAATTACTTTCTATCCTAGAATCTTTAAAAAATCCGAATCGAACTATTATTATTGCGACCCACAATCCTCTGATTTGGGAGCAAGTGGACCAAGTCATTAGAGTTACCGATTTATCACATAGATGATATGGTAAGATTCATACTCAATGAAAATCAAAAAGCAAACTAGGAAGCTAGCCGCAGGCTGTACTTGAGTACGGCAAGGCGAAGCTGACGTGGTTTGAATTTGATTTTCG
>CABTAV010000110.1:0-6014 GCA_902482895.1 uncultured Streptococcus sp.
ACTAGCTCCTGCTACAATTTCTGTAATTTCTTGTGTAATCGCCGCCTGTCTGGCACGGTTATACTGAATTGTCAAATCATTAATGACTTTCTTAGCATTATCTGTCGCTGTTTGCATGGCTGTCATACCCGCAGCATTTTCAGCTGTCTTAGCGTCGATAATAGCACCGTAAATCATACTTTCTGCAAACTGAGGTAACAACTGCTCCAAAATTTCTTCTCGGCTAGTTTCCAATTCAAAGGTCAAGCTGTAACTGTCATCTGCTTCATTTGGATCCAAGTCAACAATTGGAAGCATTTGTTCCACACGCATTTGACTGGTTAGCGTATTGACATGATGGTTATAGCAGACATAGAGTTCATCAAAAAGTTCATTTTGGTACATTTCAACAGTTTTTGAAATAATCTTACGAACTTCATCAAAGCTTGGTTGATCTGCCAAGCCACGTAGTTCATAAAGTGGTTGAATACCACGAGCTTTAAAGAAATCAGCTCCCATTCCACCAATACAGATCATTTCAAAACCTTTACCATCTGGATGGTATTCTTCTTTCAGCTCCATAACGGCTTTCAGAATAGAGGAATTATAACCTCCAACCAAACCGCGGTCTGAAGTAATGACGATATAGCCTGTCTTCTTAACTGGACGGCTAATCAACATCGGATTGGTTGAACTACCAGCTCCATTACCATGAAGAATATCTGTCAAAAGTTTGCGGACTTTCTGAGCGTAAACTTGGAAGTTGCGAGCTGCTTCTTCAGATCGACCTAGCTTAGCAGCCGATACCATTTGCATGGCATTAGTAATTTGACTCGTATTTTTTGTTGAGGCGATTTTTGTTTTAATATCATTTAGAGATACTGCCATCTGACACCTCTATTCTTATTGGAAGCTGGTTTGATTGAGAAACTCTGTAATCGCAGCATCCAAGACTGCTTCTTCTGGCAAGTCTTTTGTATCACGAATGGTTTCCAAAATCTCTGGATGTTGAGCATCAAAGAAGGCATGGAACTCTTCCTCGAAACGAACAATATCATCTACTGGAACAGTATCCAAGAAACCATGTGTCAAAGCATAGAGAATGGTTACTTGTTTCTCAACAGGTAATGGTTTGTGAACAGGTTGTTTCAAGACTTCAACTGTACGACGTCCACGGTTCAACTTAGCCTGTGTTGCCGCATCCAAGTCAGAACCAAACTTAGTGAAGGCTTCCAACTCACGGTATGAAGCAAGGTCGATACGAAGTGTACCAGCAACCTTTTTCATGGCTTTAATTTGTGCAGAACCACCTACACGTGATACAGATGAACCCGCATCAATGGCTGGACGAATACCCGCATTGAAGAGACCATCACCAAGGAAGATTTGTCCATCAGTGATTGAAATCACGTTGGTTGCGATATAGGCAGAGATATCTCCTGCTTGTGTCTCGATAAACGGTAGGGCTGTAATCGATCCACCACCAAGTTCATCAGAAACTTTAGCTGAGCGCTCAAGCAGACGGCTGTGAAGGTAGAAAACATCCCCTGGGAAAGCTTCACGACCTGGAGGACGACGAAGCAAGAGAGACAGTTCACGATAAGCTACCGCTTGTTTTGAAAGATCATCATAAACGATTAAAACATGCTTACCTTGGTACATAAATTCTTCCGCCATGGCAACCCCAGCATAAGGAGCTAGGAAGAGCAATGGAGATGGTTGTGAAGCAGAGGCTGTCACAACGATTGTGTAGTCCAAAGCACCGTACTGACGTAGTGTTTCTACTTGCGTACGAACTGTTGATTCTTTTTGTCCAATCGCTACGTAGATACAGATCATATCTTGACCTTTTTGGTTCAAGATTGTATCAATCGCAATGGTTGTTTTCCCTGTCTGACGGTCACCGATAATCAACTCACGCTGACCACGACCAATCGGTACAAGGGCGTCAATAGCTTTCAAACCTGTTTGCAATGGTTCTGATACAGACTTACGTTGCATAACACCAGGAGCTGGTGCTTCTACTGGACGAGTTTTATCAGTGTGGATTTCTCCAAGACCGTCAACTGGACGACCAAGTGGGTCCACAACACGACCAATCAGACTTTCACCTACAGGGACTTCCATGATTTTACCTGTACGACGAATTGTATCGCCTTCACGGATATCTGTAAAGTCACCAAGGATGATAATACCGACGTCTGTTGACTCCAAGTTTTGAGCCATACCATAAGAGCCGTTTTCAAAAATCAACAACTCTCCACTCATGGCATTTTCAAGGCCGTGAGCACGCGCGATACCATCCCCGATATAGGTTACAACACCTGTTTCAGTCACATCAAAATTGGGTTTGAAATTTTCAATTTGTTGCTTAATTAAAGCGCTGATTTCTTGTGCGTTAATTGCCAAAAGAACACCACTTTCTATTTCAAATTTTCTTTAACAACTTTAAGTTGTTGTTTAATACTCACATCAATTGTCTTGTGATTGGCAAAAATGACAAAACCACCAATAAGACTTTCATCGATTTGTTCTTTTACACTCCTTACTTTCAGAGACATTTTTTTCTCAATCAAAGGGAGCAAGCGACTCTTCTGTTCATCAGTTAAAGGATGAGCTGACGTAATCGTCACTTCAAATCGATTTGTTTCTTTTTCAAGTCGGTTCAAGCAATCTACAAGAATATCATAAAAAAGATTTGCTCTGTGATTGTAGATAAGAACCTGGATAAAGTTTTGCAATAAAGATGACACTGAATCTTGGAAGAACGCAATTGTTTTTTCCTTATCAGATTCGTCTACTGCCACTTTTTTTAAAAAAGAAGGTAAGCCTGTTTCTTCAGCAACTTGCTTGATTTGAGCTAAGTCTGAAAAGATACGGTCTTCTTCTCCTTTTTCTAAAACCAATTGGACAAAAGGCATGCTGTATTTTTCAATTACCTTTACTGTTTTCTTGTCCATTAAGCTTCTCCTAACTGATCGATATACTGATCAATGAGTTCTTTATGGGCATGACCGTCAAGGTTTTGTGAGATGATTTTACCAGCCAAGCTGATTGTTAAATCTGCTACCTCACCCTTAACACTTTGTAAAGCTTCAGCTTTATTTTGAGCAATTTCTTGGTTCGCTTTTTCTTTCAAGCGTCCTGCTTCTAGCTTAGCATCTGCTAAAATGCTAGCTTTACTTTTCTCAGCTGTTTCTTTCGCATTCTCAATGATTGTCTTAGCTTCTTTACGGCTACCAGCCAATTCATCTTCGCGTTTCTGAGCCAATACTTCTGCTTTTTGACGTGCTTGTTCAGCTCCGTCAATATCTGCTGCAATTTTTTCTGCTCTTTGTTCGAAAATGCTAGTCAAATTTGACCAAGCGTATTTCTTAACCAAGACTAGCAAGAGAATAAAGGAACCAGCGATTAGTATAAAATCACCAAGTAATTCACCTACTGTTACATTCATAAACTACTCCTTTCTATTCTTCATCATTAATTTTATTTCCTAGGTACATTGAAGATAACAATGTAAATACATATGCTTGTACACAAGAAATAAAAACAGAAAATGCAGTCCAGATTAGATTTGTTCCAAAAGCAATAGGATACCAATAGAAGGCCTGATGAGAAAGTAGGACTAACATACTTGCCATCACTTCCCCTGCAAAGATATTACCAAAGACCCGCAATGCAAGTGAAAGGAGATTGGTAACTTCTTCTAAGAGATTCATTGGTGTCATAAAACCTGGTGTTACAAATGCTTTTAAATACTTTTTGATTCCACGACGACGAATTCCTTCTACGTGGGTCATCAAGATAATTGTAAAAGACAAGACCAAGTCAAATGACAAATTTGCTGTTGGTGAGGTCCAAAGATTTACACCATCTGTAGTCTGAATTCTAGCCATTAAGCCAATATTATTTGCAATGGCCATAAATAGGAATAAACAGAAATAAAAGAGAGAATAATCCTTTATCATTGGACCAAGGTTTGATTTTGTAAATCCAACAACAAAATCAAATAAATACTCTAATACATTTTGTTTTCCTGTGGGTCTCAAAGTCATATTTCGAGTTGCCCAATAAATAAAGCCAAAAATAAGTGCTACAGTCAACAAAGTCAAAACTACTATGGTTAAATTAAAGGTAACAGGACCAATATTGATGGTTGGATTAATACTTTCTTCCATCTAAAATCCTCCCTTTTTCAATTTATACTTCTTTTATTTGATGATAAATGAAAAGACAAGAGTAACGAAGAAAGTACCTTCAATAAAGGCAACCCCTAGGATCATCAAACTACGTAGTTCTGAGATGATATCTGGTTGGCGAGCAACTGATTTCAACAAACCGTTCATCAACATACCTTCACCAAGAGATACACCCATACAGGCAAGACATAGACCGAAAAATGTTAAATTCATGACGAATTCTCCTTTTAATTAAAATTTACTTACTTAGTTTAGTCCTAAAAATTGGATTTGTCAACTTTTTACTAACATTGAAAGCGTTTAATGAAAATTATTTACAATTTTACTATTTTTGAGTCTATTATATAGAAAACTTTGGAAATAATTTGCAATAAATCCGACCATTATCTAGGCCTTTCTGAAAAATGATGAAAAGATGCTGGGCAAAAAGGCTTGAAAATCAAAAAACTGTATAGTATAAAGTATTGAAAAACTTGATACTATACGGTTTATTATCGGAATATTTACTTCATTTTCTCTTGGAGTTGAGTTTTAGACTACTTCAAAACTAGATGATTTGCTATTTAAAATAGCGTTCCTTATGATTTTGGCAATCTGGATTAAAGTGAGAAAAACAAAAGGGGCAACTTAAGCTTTCTTTATATTGCTTATATGTTAGTAGTTTTAGACAAACACCACATAAAATAGGCTTATCCTGTATCAAAGATAAGGGATACGGCTCAAAAATATGATTTTCTAATGAATCATGACACCAATAACAAGCATAGTACTTTTTGCAGTCATAGCATTGTAAAGCAATAATATCCAGCTTACTATGGTAATGAATACATCTTGTTTGTTTATCCACTAAGAAACCTTGTGCCTCTACCACTCCCTTTTCCTTTCTTAAGCACGAACTGTGACGCTGGTTCCATCTTCCTTATAAAGATTAATGAGTCCTTCTTTTAATGCACGAACCATGTCTCCTGCTTGAACGGGTTGAGGCACCTTAATAGTCAATAGTTCCATTGGATTTGGAGCGCGGTCGATTTTATTACCTTTGGCATCATGCAAATCTTCGATATAAGTTTCAAAGTGACGGAAACCTGGGCCGTAAAACTCTACTTGGTCTCCTTCGTTAATGACATTCCGTTGACGAATGGTTGCTGTTTGTGTCGCATCATCATAAGAAACCACTTCAGCAACAAACTTATACTCAGGAATTTTACGACGAGCACCAAACAACTGCTCATTTTCAGATGGTGTACCATAGTAGAAACCTGTTGCTAATTCACGTTGGGCAACCTTCCACATTTCATCAATCAAGTCTTGCTTGATAGCTTCAAATTTTTCTGGACTTTCTAGATAAGCATCAACAGCCGCCTTGTAGCAGTTGGTTACTGTTGATACGTAGTGAATAGACTTCATACGTCCTTCGATTTTTAGACTGTCCACACCATTTTCAATCATATCTGGGATATGGTCAATCATAGACATATCAACGGCTGACATTGAAAATTCTTCTGGAATCTCACCTTTCAAGCTCTTGCGTTCTTGACCAAATGGCATATCGTAAAGGTCGTACTTCCAGCGACAAGACTGAGAACATCCACCACGGTTGGCATCACGCATACTCATGTGGTTTGAAAGAGTACAACGACCAGAGTAAGAAATACACATGGCTCCGTGGACAAAGGCTTCAATCTCAACGTCTGTACGTTTGCGGATTTCTGCCAATTCTTCCATTGAAACCTCACGCGCCAAAACGACACGAGTCAAGCCCAGTTCTTTCCAGAACTCAAGGGTTTCATAGTTAGTGGCGCTGGCTTGAGTAGAGAGGTGAATTTCAAGACCCGG
>CABTAV010000111.1:0-6007 GCA_902482895.1 uncultured Streptococcus sp.
GCACCATTGTAGATGTGTTTGACCACATCACGAGTAGCATCTGGAGTTTTTGCAGGAACACCGTCGGGAGCGATTGGATAAATGCCCTCTGTGTTTAGTTGGAAGACATGACGGTCAATCGTCTGCGTGAAATCACCAGACAAGTTGAAGTAGCTGTGATTAGTTGGATTGACCAGCGTATCCTGATCGGTCGTTACCTTGTAGCTGATTTCATAGGCACCAGTTTCTTCTAAGTGGTAACTGATCCAAATCTTGAGATTTCCAGGAAATCCTCCTGTCCCATCTGTACGCTCTGTGTAGAGGGTCAAGCCATGATCGCTCACCTCAACTAGTTCAAACAAGCTGGAATCCCAACCTGTTGAGCCACTGTGGTTGCAGTTGCTAGCATTGTTGACTTCAAGGTCATAGGTCTTACCATTGAGCTCAAATGTCGCACCTGCAATACGGCCTGCCACAGGACCTACGCTAGCTCCATGCTTAGGACTATTGCCTACATAGCTATCAAAGTCATCAAAGCCCAAAATAACATTGACAAAATTTCCATCCTTGTCAGGTGTGACATAGCGCAAGATGGTCGCACCATAAGTCATAACCTCAAGCTGGTAGCCACCGTCCGTCTCAAATCGATAGGCCAAAACATCTTGTCCCTCAACATTTCCAAATACACGCTCTGTGTATGCTTTCATTCTCTTCTCCTTTTACTATTTCTCTCAAGCAAACAAACCATAGAAAGCGAATTGACAATCTATGGTTTACTTGTATGATTTACAAACCCCTTTATCAAGAATCTATAAACGCAGTATTACTTTTGATATTCGTGGATGATAACACCTTGTACCACACGGTTTACTGTACCTGTAGGAGACGGTGTATCTGGTTTATTTTCTACCTTGAGTGAAGTCAATAGGGCAAAGAGTTGGGCATAAACGATGTAAGGGAAGACACGGTAAATATCATTCAAGACACCGCCACAACCAAGGGCCACTTCTTTGACATTTTCAAGACCAAAGGATTGATCACTCAAAAGCACAACACGGCGAGCAATCTGGTCACCAGCAACTTCACGAACCAAGTCCAAGTCGTACTTACGAGTGTAGTCTGTCGTTGTACCAAAGACTAAAACAACTGTATCTTCGTTGATCAGTGATTTTGGACCGTGACGGAAGCCAACTGGGCTTTCATACATAGTCGCAACTTGACCAGCAGTCAGTTCCAAAATCTTGAGCTGAGCTTCATGAGCAAGTCCAAAGAAAGGACCAGCGCCTAGATAGATGACACGGTTAAAGTCTAGGTCAACAAGTTCTTTGACATCTTCTGCATTGTCTAGAATTTTACGGGCAAGACTAGATACAACTTCAAAACGTTCAGACTTAACAGCAAATTCTGTAGGATCAAAGACCAAGAGAGCTGTCAACATCATAGACGTAAAGCTAGAGGTCATGGCAAAGCCAGCATCATTAGAAGCAGCTGGTTGCAAAAGCAAGAGATTGCGGTCATCTCCATGAGCTTGAAGAGCCAATTTCCCATCTGCAGCACAAGTAATCGTCACTTGATAAAGCTCATCCACCAAGGCTTTGGCCAATTCAACAGTCGCCACACTTTCAGGTGAGTTCCCACTACGAGCAAAAGATACAAGGACAGTTACCACATCTTTTTTCAAATAAGTTTCTGGATTGGCAACGATATCTGTTGTCGCAATAGCATTGAAATTCCATTTGCGTTCGTCATAGACTTCCTTAAAGTAAGGTACCAAGGTATCTCCCACATAAGCAGAAGTCCCAGCACCTGTCAAGATTACCTTGATATAGTCATGTTTATCAGCAATCCCTTGTAGGAAGGCTGCAATTTCTTCACGTTTTGCTTGATAAGATTCAAAAGCTTCTTTCCATACATCAGGCTGTTGGTAGATTTCACGTGTAGTGATTTCTGCACCCAATTCGAGCAAGTCTTCTTTTGTATAATGTAACATCGATTCCCTCTTTTTCTATTAAATATGGGAATGGGAGTAAGCCCCATTCCCATGTATATTCTATATAAAATGCTCTAACGATTTTCACGTTATCACATGAATTGAATTGAGTTCCAACTAAAATCTTTGGGAAAAAGACCGATTATCGTCGGAGCATCGCTCCATCCTCTTATCGCCTATTTTCCCTGTGATTTTTACGTTGTCACATCTTATTCATCTTCGTCATCATCGAAGCCCGCTAACAGGTCATTAACTTTCACAATGCTTTCTGCAGCACGGCTCTTATAGTCCGCATCTGCGCCTGTAAGGCTCGCATTGATAAATTCAATCACCATTGGAAGATTCATCCCTGCGTAAAGGTCAATATCACGACCTTCCATAATCAAACGGCTTACCACGTTACATGGTGTTCCACCGAGAAGATCCGCAAAGACTAAGAAATCATCCAATCCTTCAATAGTAGCTTCAAATTTTGCAGTAAAGTCTTCTGGGCCATCTTCTGGAAGAAGAGCTACTGTATAAATATTGTCTTGTGGACCCATGATCATTTCAGTGCTACCTTTAAGTTCTTCACAGAAGCGACCATGACTCACCAAAATTAATGATTTCGTCATAAATTATACGCCCATTCCAAGCAAGAATTTACCGATGAATGAAAGACCTACTGCAAGAGCAATGATGATACCAATTGCTTTTGTAGAGTTCATACCTTTCTTACCAAGCAACCAGAAGATAAAGGCAGTAAAGATTGCTGGAAGCAAGCGTGGGAAGATTGAGTTCAAGATGTCTTGGAAGTCAATCATTTTTTCACCGATTGGCAATTTATAAGAAACTTCAAAGTTGATCATTGTTGCTACAAGAGCACCCATCATGAAGACACCAAGTACAGATGCAGCGTCAATCAAAGCTGTCAAAGTACTTTGCATGTTATTGATGAGGTTAACCCCTTCTTTATATGCAAATTCCAACTGTTTCCAACGGAAGATGTCATAAGCTACTGCAACTGCAATCCAAAGGAAGATACCCCAAGGTTGGCCAGCGATAGCCATAGTTGCTGCGATAGATCCCATGATAGCAGGTACAAGTGAACCAAAGATAGTATCCCCAAGAGGAGCGAATGGTCCCATCAAACCTGTCTTGATACCGTTAACGGCATCTTTTGAACCTACACCATCTTTTTCTTCCATGGCAAGGTCAAAACCAGCGATGATTGTGTGGAAGAATGGTGAAGTATTGAAGAATTGAGTATGAACTTTCATCATTTCTTTCAATTCAGGAGTGCCATCCCCATACATTTTACGCAATTGAGGCAAGATCATGTAAAGGTAACCAGAAGCTTGCATACGTTCGTAGTTCCAACCTAATTGGAAAGTAAACAAGCTACGTTTGTTGATTTGATTAAAATCTTCTTTTGTAAGTTTGTAATTAGAATTCGTCATCTTCGATTTCCCCACTTTCTGATGGTGTAGAAGGTGCTGCTACAGCTACTTTTTGGCTATTTTTGAAGTGAAGCACTGCAAGGAAGATACCCACGATAGAGATACCAATCATAGACAAACCTTTAAAGTTGTTGACAAAAGCAATTTTTTCAGCCACATCTTTAGGTAGAGTTCCTACGATACCAGCAACAGCGCCACCAAGACCTGTTACGTATGAGTAAAGAACAGTCAACATAGCTGTTAAACCGAATCCCATAGCAAGGTAGTGAAGGTTACGTTTAACTGGAAGGTAACGAAGCAAGATTGCAAATCCAAGACCTGGAAGCATACGTCCTGCAAGTGTCAAACCATCAGCAACCCATTGGTATTGTTTAACCAAGTCTACTACTGTTTGTACAAATGCACCACCAAAGGCAAGGGCAAAGAAGACTGGAAGGGCACGAGAAAGAGCCCAAGGAAGAGCACCAAGAAGGTAGTTGCGTTCGATTGCTTTATAGTCAAAGCGTTCGATTGCAGCATCAATACGGTGTGCGAAGAAAGTAGTTGTCATACGTCCAAGAACGTCGAAGTATGTCAAAAGTGCTGCTACTGGTACAGCGATTGTTGTAATCGCAAGGTCTGTAGCAATTCCTTGTGAAACTGAGAATGCTGTTGCAAGAACCGCACCAGAAGTTGCGTCGATACGAGAAGCACCACCGAAGGTACCAACACCAAGAACGAACAACTGCAAGCTACCACCGATAAACAAACCAGTTGTCACATCTCCCATGATTAAACCAGTAATGAAACCAGCAAATACAGGGGAACCTGCAGATGAAACGATCGTCAACTCATCACAGATTTGATAAGCTGAGTACAAAGTGAGAAGTAAAATTTGCCACCATTGTATCATAACAATGACCTCCTAAAAATTTTTTCCTATTTTAATAAGCTCAAAAAGTCTGAAACTGGATCATTTGGAACCATTTGAGCAGTAAGTTTAACACCTTTTTCCGCCAGTTTGTGGAAGTCTTCCACATCCTTGTCCACTACGTTGATAGAACGTGTGATGGCGCGAGTTTCTGGTGTTTGAGACATATTCCCAACATTAAGGGTTTCAAGTGGTACACCTGCTTCTACCAAACCAAGGAAACGGTCTGGTTTACGAGCAACGATAAAGAGACGTTGGCTATCGTATTTACCAGCAAGAATATTGGCTGCCGCTTTTTCAATTGGCAAAATACTCAATTTCACACCTGGTGGTGTCGCTAGTTTCAAACCACTCTTTTCAACATCGTTGTTGACAACTTCGTCATCCACAACCATAATACGTGAAACATTTAGTTTTCCAGCCCAAAGATTGGCTACTTGTCCGTGGATCAAACGTCCATCGATACGGCATCCTACAATTGTCATAAGTTTTCCCCCTTTATGTGTTTTAGTGTAGGTTTACGAGTTAAATGAATCTCTTCTTTATATTCACCTTCTGTTTCAAAGATAATGATGCGGTTGGCACCTTCCTTGAGATAGCTATGAGGAATATAAAGCGAGAGGGTTGGGCCGACGTTCCAAAAACGTCCTAGATGCTGCCCATTGACAAAGGCAACTCCCTTACCAAACTCAGATAAGTCTAGGTAAGTATCTTTTGGCTCTTGTACTGTAAAGTCATAAGCGTAAAAGGCTGGTTGTCCTTCTGTCCATCCTTTTGAAAAATCAATTTTCTCAGGATTATCCAGTGGTAGTGGATATTGTTTCCAATTAAGTAAGAAGTGTAAATCCTTACAAACCCCTGTCCGAATTCCCTTACGTTGCGTATCCGCTAAGAACTTATGTCCATAGTTGACACGCCCCATATTTTCAATCAAGATGTCAAGTTGTGAAGAACCCTTTTGATTACCTTGACAATAGATATCTTCCCCAATCTCCGTCTGATATTGAGTTGCAATTCGTTTACCATCTACAAAGAGTTGAGCACGGTCACGTCCATCGATGATGCGAAGGCGTTCTTCTTCTGCATCCCAACTTGCCTCAGTACGATAGAGAAGATAGCCATGACATTGACCTAATTCCTCCATCGCTTTTGGATAGAGACTTTCTGTTGGACTAGAAAGACTATCTAAGGTTTCAAATAAGGAAACTTTTTCAGCAAGTGGAATAGCGTCCACCTTCATGCTTTCCTTATAGAGTGGTTCCAACTGCAGATACTCTGGAAAATGTGTTGCCATCATCTTCTTGACTGCCAAATATTTGGCAGTTGGATTTCCTTCTTCATCCAGAAGGGCATCGTAATCATAAGATGTAACTTGTGGCAAATCCAGAGTTCCTCGAGCCGAGCAACCATTCATGAAGCCAAAGTTTGTACCACCATGGAACATGTAAAGGTTGATAGAGCCTTGCTCCAATACCTCTCGAACAGCTTCTGCTAATTCTTTCGGATCCCGTGTGATAATCGGTTCTTTCCAACGATTGAACCAGCCATCCCAGAACTCCATACACATGAGTGGCCATTTCTTACCATGCTCATCAAAGAATTCCTGCATCTGTGAAAAGTTGTAAGGTGCCTTAGAACCAAAGTTGCCTGTTACAAAGAGGTCATCTTCGATTAAGGTTCCAGCTTTCA